>JAJFMB010000118.1 GCA_021772355.1 Chlamydiota bacterium
TGAACCATTTCTGTATCTTATTAACGATTCCAAAGGTCTAAGTATTTGCAAAGAGAATCGATACACTCCTTTTCTGAAGAGGAGTTGACAATATCTTTATCCACTTCGTTTGTAATGCACTTTTTTACTTGATCAGGAATAACTTGACGCAATTCTCCTAAGAACTGCGGAGAAGAAATAATCGCAATTTCATCAAACTCTTTTTCCTCTACACCCTTTTTAAGGATATCCTTAATCTGATGCGCAAAAATTTGCTGCTCGTGTTCATGCACTTTTTCCTCTTTTCCCATGGCATGGCGCCCTTCACCAAAACGATCAAATGAGCGTCCGGGACGATCTGTAAGGAGTTCTGCTCCCTTTTTTCGACCATCGGGAAAATCTAGATCATGTAGCTTATTGATCTCTCTTCCCTTACCTTTAACCTGAAAAATTTTTGCATTGCTGCTATTTGCGACGAGAACCCAAAGCGTAGTCATAATGATTCCTTTTTTCTCACTTTAGCTCAACAAGAGCTAATTGTAAAGTTTGTTTGATCACGTCCAAATTATCCCCCTTCATCTCGCAGAGAGGAGAGCGTAAAGGTCCTGCAGCCATTCCCATAACGTTCATCATTGCTTTGATCGGAATCGGGTTGGTTTCAAGAGAAGATGCCTTAAAAAAGGGGAGAAGTTCGCTGTTAAGCTCTTGGGCTGTATCGTAATCCCCTTGAGCAACTGCTTTAACTAGATTTTTCATTTTCTGAGGGAAGATATTGCTAATGGCAGAGATGACACCATGTGCTCCTAAAGCCACACTGGGAAGTGTCATAATATCATCTCCACAAAAAATGGAAAAATCAGATCTATGCTTTTGAAGACTTTCTATTACCTCCATCATACGCTGCATCTTACCAGTCACCTCTTTAATTCCAATGATTTGAGGGATATTGACTAGTCGTTGAAGAGTGGGAATTTCAATAATGGAACCCGTACGCCCCGGATGATTATAAACAATAAAAGGGAGATCAACAGCCTCGGCAATGGTAGCAAAATGCTGATAAATTCCTTCTTGCGTCGGCTTATTATAGTAAGGAACGACAATAAGCGCAGCATCGGCTCCAATCGCCTTTGCCATCTTAGTCATTTCGATAGTACGTTCGGTGGATTCACAACCCGTTCCGGCAATAAGCGGTATCGCGGTATTGTTCTCGATGCGTGCGATTTCCAACACTTTTTGTTTTTCTTGAAAAGAGAGTGTCGACGCTTCACCTGTTGTCCCCAGAACCACAATGGCATCAACTTGCTCTTCTATTTGAAAGTGCAGATTACGACGAAAACCCTCTTCATCAAGAGATTTATCCGATAAAAAAGGGGTTACTAGTGCGGTCATTACCCCCTTCATAGCATATCATCCATAGTGAAAAACCCTTTTTTATTTAAAACCCAGTTTGCCGCTTGCACCGCCCCCTTGGCAAAAGCGTCGCGACTTTTTGCTTGATGGGTCAAAGTAATCATGTCCTCATCCGAGTCAAAAAAAACAGAGTGTGTACCAACTATGCTACCCAACCGAAGGCTCGCAAAGGGAGGAATATCGAGTTTTTCAGCAATAGCTTTCGCTGTACCGGAAGGACTGTCTTTTTTTTGATCGTGATGCATTTCGAGACCAGCAGCATCATAGCGCGTGTTTAAAAGTTTTGCTGCTTCCTCAACGATCTTTGTAAAAAGGAACACTCCGATGGAAAAATTTGGAGCGTAAAAACACCCAATATAAGCCTCTTTAATCAGAGCTTTCACGTCAGGAAGCTGTTTTTCCCACCCGGTAGTGCCTATAACAATCGGTTTTTTCTGTTCAGCTGCAAGCTTGCAGTGCTCCAGCACGCGATCGGCATGACTGAAATCAATAAAAACATCAGCCTTACTTAAGTCTGATAAATTAACTCGGAAACCGCTAGCCAGAGCGATCTTCTCAACAGCCTTTCCCATTTTGCCATAGCCAAGCAATCCTAAGGTCAAAGTTTCTTGGCTTCGGAGCTGATTAACTGCCATAAATTCTCCATCTGCTCATGCTGCTCATCCGTTAAATTATGATGAATCATAAAACAATCGTCATTTTGGGTAAATGCCGCTTTTGTCCAATTTGCAGAGCCATGTACAAGTATCTTTCCATCGATATAAAGAAATTTATGATGTAAAAGTCCATGATTTCCGCTCAGTTTTGTCAAAATTCCTCCCTCTTTCAGCTGCCGTGCAACTTTCTTATTCGCTCCTTTTGCAGAACCACGGTCCATGACCACTTCCGTTATCACTCCCCTTTTTTGCGCTTGGATAATTTCCGTAGCTAAATCTTTTCTGGTCCACGTGTACATTGCGACGTGAATGGTTTTTTGAGCAGTGCGCAAAAGATCTTTAATGCGCTGAAGTCCTTCAGCATCCTCGGGCAAAAAGCTCAATTCAACCGGCTGCCCACCAATAGTTAACTTGTGATAAGAAGAATCCTCTAACCCAACAAGTTTCTCCTCGACCAACTGTGCAAAATAAGGATCTTCCACGCCTGCTACGAGGTTACCATGCATACGGAGGGATTCCGTGGTCATATTAGCTGAACCGAGCCAAACTTGTTTTTCGTCTATCACCAAAATTTTGCGATGCATCAATCCCTTTCCAAATCGCTTGATGACCCGTACAGAAGAGCCTAACACGCGTTCTAAGTTAGCACACGTTTTTGCATCGCAAATAATTGTAACTTTTAAACCCTCTTCACTTTTTTTTCGTAGTGCAGCAACGATCGTCGGATCAGTCAAAGTGTAAATTGCCAGTGTGATAGTGTCATTAGCATTTTCAATCGCTTTCTGAAAATGCAAGCGAAGGTCATCGCGCAATTGGTTGGCATAAAGTTTAGGAGGGGCTCCTACTTCCGGAAATCGGGTCTCAAGAAGCGTCGTCGACGTCCAATAAGCAACAAAAAAAAAGAGGAGAACAACACTAATGCGCTTCAGTTGTTTCATGATTTTAAAAACTGCTTGAGCCCGCTATG
>JAJFMB010000119.1 GCA_021772355.1 Chlamydiota bacterium
TACCATCATATCTGCTGCAGAAAAAATAAGGTGAACAAGTTCTTCGTGATGCTGCAAGATCAATTGAGTGTTGGCATTGTTCTGATGCTTTTGCTTAAGCTGGGTGAATTCCTCATGAATTTGCGGGATCGGCGTAGAACCCAAAAGTACAAATTGCGCCTCATGCTCCAACGAAAACTTAAGTGCATGTTTGATAAAATCCAATCCTTTCTGAGGAACGAGCCTAGAGATACAACCAATAAGGGGCTTTTGATCATCTTCAAGGCCAATCCGTTTTCTAAGGATGCTTTTAGCGTATTGTTTTTTTTCAAAGAGCTGCTGGTCAAACGTATACTGAAAAGGGAGGAAAAGATCTGCCGAAGGGTTCCAGTAGTTATAGTCCAACCCATTTAATATTCCCTGAAACTTATACCTATGCTCCAGCAACGTCTCGTTTAATGCAAATCCATGCTGCTCGGTCAACACCTGTCGTGAATAAGTTGGAGACACGGTGTTCAAAGCATCAGCGTACAGGATTCCTAATTTTAGAATATTTGTCAGATGAGGATCTGTGTTGTCGTGACAGGTGATATCGAGGCCGATTTCTGATAAATGATAGGCATCACATATCCCTTGGTACTCCAAATTGTGCATAGTAAGCACAACTTTTGAAGAAACTTGATGTTGATAAACTGTTTTTACAAGAGGAGCAATGGCTGCAGTATGCCATTCATGTAAGTGAATCACATCAGGGTCGAGATTCTTTTTGACGATAAAATCGATCGCTGCACGGGCAAAATAAAGAAAGCGGTCGCAATCGTCGGGATACCCATAGATCATATCGCGCTGAAAAAATCCCTCATGAGGATCTATAAAAATTGTTCTGATGCCCCCGATGCTGCCTAACCAGATCTTGTTTAGACACTCTTTACCTTTCCAAAATGAAGAGACCTCTTCATTCAACAGACATAAATTATCGATGTATTGTTCTTCCAGACAAGCGTATTTAGGTAAGATCACCGTCACTTGATGACCTTGATGCATAAGCTCCCGACTAAGTCCCAGGATCACATCAGCAAGGCCGCCTGCTCGCGCTACCGGTGCAACTTCCGTTGCCACATGGACAATGTGCATTCTCTTTTTCCCCCTCGAATCCCCAATTGTTTCTATACAAAAGCAAGGATATTGTGTGAATGAAAAAAAAGCAGAAGGAACTGGTGCCGAAGTACACAACTCTTTAAGTGCAAAGTTGATATTGCGGAAATTAAAAAAGTGTGGAAGGAACCTGTGCCGGCATCTCAAGAAGCGCCTGGCCAAGAGCTTTTCCTTGCGCATCGATCCGAAGGGAGCGACTCCCTCCTTCTGCAAGGACTCCTTTTAGTACAAAGTTGAAAGCAAGGAGGTTAGGGAGTTCATAACGCTTCGTCTCAATCACACCGAGCGGTTTAAAATACTCTTGAACACGCGCAGCCGTAAGAAATTGTTTCAAGAACTCAAAACCGGCCGGAGTATAGGCGATCACACCGATATTGGCAGAATGTCCTTTATCGCCACTACGCGCATAGGCGATTTTAGAGAGGGGCACTGTTTCAATTTTCATCGAGCAGCTCCATCTTAGGATTAAGACGCTCTTTAGAAATAAGACATGGCCAATACCCAAAAACAGGACGCACCTTCGAGCGGCCTGTTGTGTAGCCGGTGACCCCTTGAGGTCCACTCGTCACGAGTGGAGCAATTTCCTTGGCAAAATACTCTAAGGCTTCTTTGTCATGCGATGCGACAGCAATGCGCAGCATCACTTCATTAACTTCGTTTGAGTGAGGCACCACACTAGGAACTACAGCACCATCTCCAAGACATTCAACACATGAGCGTTCAATATGATAGCCGGCCTCTCGCACCCGTTCTAAAACTATATCACCACACAAGCGTGCCTTACGAGCAGCATGAGGACCAAAAAGTGCAAGCAACGCCTCTGCCCTATAACCGTCGCGATAAGTTGCGCTCACTTTAAATGTGTCTGTTGGAGCCTTCCCTTTTGCTCCTTCAACGAAAACACGGTCCTTCTCTTCCTCTCTTATAACAAGAGAGTTAAGAGAGACAATAACATCAGGTGTAAGGAAATTGTCGGGATCACCAATTTCGTAGAGCAGCTGCTCTTTGACTGTCTCTTCACACACAGAGCCACCGGTGTAGGCGGGTTTTGTAATCACAAAAGTGCCATTTTCATGCATCTCAACATACGGATAGCCAATATCTTGAATATTTTGCAGCTCTAACCATTTGGTAGAGATGCCTCCAGTCACCTGCGTGCCGCATTCGATCAGATGCCCTGCCACCGTCGCCCCGGCCAACTTATCGTATTCTGTCCAAGACCAACCAAAATGAGCAAGGCAGGGCGCCACCGTTAAACTCACATCACTCACTCGTCCGGTAATGACAATGGTTGCCTCGGCTTTAAGCGCGCGAACTATCGGCTCTGCACCAAGATAGGCGTTTGCCGTCACAAGTGAAGAATGAATACTATTTAAGGAATCGTATGTGTCGAGATTATGAAAGTCATTGGGATTTTTTGTTAGATGGGTCATCACATCGTCCCCAGATACAACCCCAATCTTAATATGTGAGCACCCATGTTCATCGAGTACTCGTCGGCACTCCCTCGCACATTCTAAAGGGTTGAGCCCTCCCGCATTTGTGACAATTTTAACTGTCGAACCCCCTTTCCAATAAGGAATCAAGGAGCTGACCACATCAACAAAATCTTTTGCATATCCCAATGCAGAATCTTTTTCCTTCTGGATGGCAAGAATAGAGAGCGACACTTCTGCTAGATAATCAAGTGTAAGATAATCAAGATCCGGCTGCTGTTTTACAAGCTCTGCTGCAGCTCCTGGGCGATCTCCCCAAAAGCCCTGAGCATTTCCGATAAGCAGCGGGTTTTTCATACTTGCAACACACCTGTGTGAAAGGTTTTAGGGGTGGGAGGTGCTCGCTTAACATAGGACAGGCAATGTGCCAACACATCGCGTGTTGTGTGCGGCGCAATGATCCCATCCACCCATCCACGCGCAGCACCAAAACGGATATCCATCTCCAATTCATACCGCTTCTTAGTTGCTTCATGATGATCCGCTTGAATCGCTTTCAATGTATTTGCCGCTTGGTCAGCACCCATCACAGCATATTTAGCGTTGGGCCATGCAAAAATAAAATTCGGATCGTATGCCTTGCCGCAAAGAGCGTAATTGCCTGCCCCAAAAGAGTTGCCAATAATAACTGTGATCTTAGGCACAATCGAATTACTCACGACATTCACGAGCTTTGCTCCAGCGCGAATGATACCCGCCTGCTCGGCGTCACGCCCCACCATAAAGCCCATCACATCCTGTAAAAAAATGAGCGGCAGCTTATCTTGATTGCAATCCATTACAAACCGCGCCGCTTTATCGGCGCTTTCAGGATACAACACACCGCCAACTTCAACTTTTCCTTGTGCCGACTCTGTCGTCGTGTGTTGGTTGGCCACAATGCCGACGCGATGTCCGCGGATAGTCGCATACATCGTAACAATCGTCTTGCCGTAACGCTGTTTGTACTCTTGCACAGAGTCAGCATCAACAAGAGTAGCAATCAAAGCACGCACATCGTAGGGCTCTTCCCGATCATAAAGCTCATCAGTAGATACTGCAGCTTCTTTCCATGAGTAGTCAGGCTCCCTTTCAGTTGGCAATTTATCTACCAAACCCCGCAAACGCTGCAGACAGGTCGGGTCATCCGGCTCGCAAAAATCAACTGTTCCGCTGATTTCAGCATGCATGGCAGCGCCTCCTAATTCCTCAGTATCAACACTCTGCCCGATCGCCGCTTTCACCAAAGCAGGGCCTGCCAAATAAAGCCCGCTGCCCTCAGTCATCAACAGCTTGTCGCAAAGCACAGGAAGATATCCACCACCGGCGATGCAATTGCCCATAATCGCTGCTAACTGCGGAATGCCCGCCGCCGATAGAACAGCGTTATTGCGAAAGATACGACCAAAATCATCTTCATCAGGAAAAATTTCAGCTTGTAGAGGCAAGAATACGCCGGAGGAGTCAACCAAATAGATGAGTGGCAAACGGCATTCATACGCAATGCGCTGTGCCCTTAAAAACTTTTTAATCGATTGCGGAAACATAGCACCCGCTTTCACCGTAGCATCATTAGCAATCACCATACAGGTGCGTCCGCTAATTTTTCCGATGCCCGTCACAACACCGGCAGCGGGAAGCTTTCCCCACTCCTGATACATCTCATAACCCTGCCAAAGACCTAATTCGAAAAAAGAAGAGGCATCATCGAGCAAAAGATTCAGACGCTCTCTAACTGTTAGGCGCCCCAAGCGACGTTGACGCTCTACACCTTCGCCCCCTTCCCTAATTTGCGCTTCCTGCTTAAGGAAAGCATCTGTCAAGCGGCGCAAATCACTCATGATTTCTTTAGCCCTGTCAACTGATCAGAGAGCGCCTCAATTTCGTCATCTCCTGGATAAAACAACCATCCCAAACAGCACTGCACAGTATCCATTGCTTGATGGCAGTACCATTTTGCTATCGCAACATCATTTGGTTTTGCAACGCCCTTGACCAGGTCACGATCCAACCGACTCAAAACAGCTGTTGTCGTATAAAGAGCGATAACACTCGTTGCAAGACGGTCGAGAACAAGCTGCTTCTCTACAACTTCTTCGCGGTATTTTATAATGGCACGCTTCACAGCAAAGCCAAACTGTTTCACAGCTTTTCCAAGCATTTTAGCTTCTTTTGCAAGCTCATTTGACTGCACAGGCACCTTTGGAACGTGCATAGCATCAGTTGCATATCCCCAAAGCGTTTTCCAATCGGAAAAGGGCTTTTTACTCACCTTTTTAAGCTGCATCCCCACATCGCGCATCCCCACTGCGCCAATAAAAGCACGCAGCACCTCGTTGGCACCCTCACCAATCATATTTAAGCGCGCATCGCGCATCATCCGCTCAAGAGGCTCATCCTGAAAAAACGATTTACCTCCATAGATCTGCATCGACTCATAAATGATCTGCCACAACGATTCGCTAGCAAACACTTTCAGAATCGCCGCCTCAAGCATAAAGTCTTCTTCTCCCCGATCGACAAGTCCTGCTGTCATATAGGTTGTGGCCTCGATAGCGTAAGTCATCGCCGCCATTTGGACCAATTTCTTCTTAATCAAAGGAAAAGATGCAAGCGGCCGATGAAACTGATGCCGCTCTTTTGCATAGCTCAACGCTTTCTCGAGCGCCACCTTTGCCGCGCCCGTACATGTTGCACCAAACGTCGTTCTGCCATAATCAAGTACTGTCAAACAAACCTTAAGACCTTTGCCTTTAGGTCCTAATATATTTTCTTCCGGCACTTCAAGATCTTCAAAAGCCAAATTACTTGTCACCGAGCCACGCATTCCCACCTTTTCCAAAGCACGGTCCAACACTTTAAAGCCTGGCATCTCAGGCGTCACAATAAAGGCGGTAATGCTATCCTTGTCCTCCATGCGTGTTTGCGCCATAACAGTAAGCATTTTGGCAATACTGCCATTGGTCGTCCACTGCTTTTGCCCGTTCAGTACATACGCTTTTTTTTCAGGTTGATATTCTGCGCGTGTCTCCACACCGCTTGCATCAGAACCGGCACCCGGCTCCGTCAATGAAAACGCAGCAATATGATCCCCTTTTGCCAAAGGAGGAAGATACCGTTTTTTTTGCTCTTCGGTGCCAAACAGAAGAAGCGCTTTTAAACCCACGCTCTGATGCGCGTTCACAAACAGCGCTGTCGAACCACAAACCCGTGAAAGCTCCTCTTCTACTCGGCAATAGGCGTATTGCGACATCCCCAATCCCCCATATTCACAAGGAATGGTCATCCCTAAAATACCTAATTTTCCCAAGCCCCAAACCACCTCAAAGGGAATATCTGAATGACGATCGATCTCTTTTGCATCAATATGATCACGAGAAAATTTACGCACCTTTTCAAGTAACTTTTCAGTCTTCTCTTTTTCAGTGGAGTCAACGTCGGGATAAGGAAACACTTTTTCGGCATCAAAGGCACCGAAAAAAAGCGCTTTCACAAAACTTCCCCCCTGACCACCAGAGAATAAGAGCTCTTCAGCTAGACGCTTTTGCTCTTCATCTAATGGCATACGAATACCTTAACGTATCGATTGATAGCCGCCCATCACCCCGTGCTTCGAATAGACAATTTGCCAAAGCTGCAACTGCCTTGCACGAAACGCCCCGGCACAGGAAAGCAGATAATATTTCCACATCCGGTAAAAGCGATCCCCATATTTCTCACTCATCTGAGGCCAATGCTCATCAAAATTTTTGAACCAAGCCATCAATGTATTGTCATAATATGCTGAAAAATTGTGCCAATCTTCCATCACAAACAGATTCTCAGATGCTTGAGACAACTGCTTAGCGGACGGAACCATACCATTTGGGAAAATGTATTTTTCCATCCATGGCTCACCACGCTTTGTTGAAACTGTATTTCCGATTGTGTGCAGCAAAAACAGTCCATCATCTTTTAAACAACGGTGTGCCACTTTCATATAATCGCGGTAATTTTTGTAACCAACGTGTTCTACCTGACCAACAGAGACAATATGATCAAATTTTTCATTTTTCATATTGCGATAATCTTGATAACGCACCTCAATTGGAAGATCGCGAAAATGCTCTTTAGCAAAATCAACTTGCTCCTGCGACACAGTGATTCCCACCACATGAGCTCCGTATTTTTCCGCAGCATAACTGGCAAAGCTTCCCCAGCCGCAGCCAATATCCAAAACCTTATCACCCGGTTTAAGAGAGAGTTTGCGGCAGATTAAATCTAATTTTGCCTCTTGCGCCTCATCTAAGGTTTTAGCCTCTTTCCAATATCCGCAGGAGTAGGCAAGTCTTTTATCCAACATCTTTTCAAACAAATCATTACCGGTATCGTAATGCTTTAAACCCACCTCATAAGCGCGATTTTTCGACTGCTTATTTAAAATCATTGCACGCAAAGTGATCCAAATATCTTTTACTCGAGGCACATAGTCGCCATAAACTCTCACGATTCGGGCAATCGCCTCATCCAAATTCTGACACTCGATCCATCCATCCATATATGCTTCGCCAATTCCCATTGAGCGCTGACGCACTACACGATCATAAAAACGGTCATCCAAAACTTGTATATCCCAAGGTTGATCACCATTGAACTTCACACCCGACCCTTTAATTGTCTCCTCAATCAACCTTTTACTTTGACTCATAATCCTACCTTAATTTTTATGGCTTTCACAGTTTCAACAAAGCCATTTATTCTCACCATATTGCAAATATTTAAATTAATTTTTTTATCTACGCAATAAAAAATTCCATCTGCCATAATGTTTAGCAGTATGCCATACCGTACCGATATACCAGGATTCATGAACATCGAGGAGCTACAGACCCTCGAAAAATGGGCTAAAGAGATTCCCCAACAGGGAATTATTGTCGAAATTGGTTCCTTTATGGGGCGTACTTCTTGGACGTTAGCACAATCATGCCATCCCACCGTTCAAGTGTATTGCGTTGATCCATGGCCGCTCTATCGCATTAGTGATACCATGAAACAAGTGATGGACGATTACCGGGAACCTTATAACTATTGTTTTGAAACCTTCCAACACAACACAAACGAGTGCCACAACCTTTCCCCACTACGCGGAAAATCTCATGAAGTTCCCTGGCCAAGCGACAAAAAAATCGACCTTGTCTTTATCGATGCCAGACACCAAAGTCCCCATGTCGAACAAGATCTCGCCACTTGGCTTCCTCGATTAAAACCGGGCGGCATTCTCGCCGGCCACGACTATATCCCCGAGCGGTACCCCGATGTGTGCCGCGCCGTTCGCGACATCTGCCTAGAATTAAAGACATACCCGAACTTTTATGAAGACTCACTTTGGCAAATACAAGTTCCCCTTTAGTTCTCACCTATTTAAATTCTACAACTAAAAAAAGTATTATTAATAAATAACTTTTAACTTGCAATAATACACAATCAAGTATAACATACTTACATTCATTTAACTTTTAACAAGGATTATGTAATGTCTTTTCCAGCTAATAATAATAATAGATTCTTTCTAGTGGGCCAAAACGGACCTTTTTACCCAAACTCCACTTACCATCCTGCTGCTCCCGGCTCTCAACACCAGTTCTTTCTAGTGGACCAAAGCGGCCCTTACGCTCCTAATTCCACTTACCACCCCGCAGCTCCAGGCCCTGAACACCAGTTCTATCTACAGAGCAGAGTAAACGGTGCCATGGTAAGAACTATTCCAAATAGCACTTACCACCAAGCTCCGGCTCCAATGTCACCTTCTCCCGTCTTCGTCAGAGTCACCGACCACCAACCTGGATCGACTTCTTACGCAGTCAATAGCTGTATCTCTATCTCTACCTGGTATTCACCTAGCTCTACCTGGTATTCACCTAGCACCCCCAGTTTTTTCGCTCCTCAACCATCTTCTCCTTACTCCATCCAATACAATGCCGACCAAGCTGGCGCTACTCCCTACTACAACCTAGGAAATAATACTGACTGTTCTTCACCTGGATTTCCCGGAATTTCCCCTATAGCTCCTACTCCTCGCAATATCCCCCTCGAAGAAAAATCTGCTGCAGCTCGCAAACTTGACGTTTAATAGTCGCTAAACCTCGCCCCCTAGGGCGAGGTCATTCCAATTAAAAAATTATAATAAAATAAAAAGGTTATCATTATGTCATTCAATCCCCTAACTAGAACTATGCCCTTGCCTCAATCCAGAACAGGCAACTCTACCCAACCCGCTCCCGTCCAACAAAGAAGTTGGTTAGGTCGCAGATTCAGTAGAGGAAACAACCAAGTTGCTCCACGCATCCCGAGTCCTATAGCAAGCACCCCTTTCCCATCTTCTCCCGTTCCACAGGGAAGAGGGTACCGTCACGTATTCAGCAGAGGCCGCAGCCAAGTTGCTCCACGTGTCCCGAGTCCTATAGCTGTCAACACTTCTCCATTTTCTCCCGTTCCACTGGGAAGAGTGTACGGTCCCGTATTCAGCGGAGGCCACAGCCAAGCTGCTCCAATGCGCGTTTCGAGTCCTAGTTACACTTCTCCATTTTCTCCCGTTCCACAGGGAAGAGTGTACGGTCCCGCATTCGATCGAGGCGACCATCTATTTTTTCCACTCGTCTCGAGCCCTAACTACACTTCTCCATCCTCTCCCGTTCCACAAGGAAGTGGGTACAGTCCCTCATCCGAAGAAGGCCTCTATCTATCTTTCCCACACGTCCCGAATCCTTTTCCTTCTTCTCCTGCCCAAATCCAATGGCAGAGGTTTGGGAATGAGGAAGAAGGGTATTGTCTCTTGGGAGTTTCCGTGCGAAGTGATGGAGCATATCTTTACAAAAATCCTATGGAAAACGATTCATCATTTGATAGTTCTTCTTATTCATACCAGACTCCATCCCCTCTACGACCCTCTGATTACCCACCTGAGTGGAGACGCGTTCTCGACAGGTCTCCGGACAATCTTTAACCCGTTATGTGCTCACCTGTTAACGGCCAAATCCGGAATGTAGCTCGAAAACTTTTCCGGTAATCACTAAACCTCGCCTGTCTTGGGCGAGGTTATCCCCATCACTTCAGTTATTCAAACTTACAATGGATCTTGTGTGGAACCACAAGGTTTGATATTGTCACGTTAAATTAATATTTTATTGGAGTGGTGTATGGCGCATAAACCGATCAAACGAGTCCCTGTGCCGGGATTTATCTATGTCATTGCAGCTTTTGCTGGCTTGGGAGGCTTCTTGTTTGGCTATGACACGGGCGCTATTTCCGGGGCATTGCTCTATATTAAAAAAGACATGACACTCACCACTTTTCAACAGGAACTAGTTGTTGCTGTTCTGCTCTTTTGTGCTGCAATGAGTGCACCTTTTGCAGGTATTTCCGCAGACCGCTTTGGAAGAAAGAAAGTTGTCATTGCGGCGGCGCTTTTTTTTATTGTCGGAGCGCTATTAATGGCGTTCACTCCAGGATATAAGCTTCTTATTTTAGGTAGAGCATTTGTTGGAGTGGCAATCGGTTTTGCTTCGATGACAGTCCCCTTATATGTTGCCGAAATGTCTCCTCCAAACATTCGCGGGCTTTGCGTTTCATTAAATCAATTTTTGATCACTGTTGGAATTCTCGTTGCCTACGGAGTCGATCTATCCTTTTCAGGTATCGATGGAGGATGGCGTTGGATGCTCGGCTTGCCCATGATTCCAGCTGCCATATTGCTCATCGCCATGTTTTTCTTACCGGAATCCCCCCGTTGGCTTATCAAACACGGTCATAAAGAACGAGCCAAGACCATTTTTAAAAAATTAGGTATGAGCGATATAGAAATGGAAGGAACCCTTCAAGAAATTTCTAAGACAGCCTCTCATCAAAAAAGTGACTTCAAACAGTTGCTAAAGCCCTCCATTCGACCTGCCTTGGTTATAGGAATTCTATTGGCAGTCTTTCAACAAATCAGCGGGATTAATACAGTCATCTATTATGCTCCAACCTTGCTCGCTTCCATTGCAAAGGAAACAGATGTTGCCGCGCTTATCGCAACAGTGGGAATAGGTTCAGTAAATGTTTTTATAACAGCTATAGCCTTATATCTTCTCGACCGGGTCGGAAGACGGCCGCTTCTTTTAGTAGGAACCTCGTTTATGATCATTTCCTTGATCATTTTAGGTATGGAGAAGTGGATACCTCATGGAGAGGAGTGGATCACCTGGATTTATAACGGAAGCCTCTTTTTATATATCGCAGGATTCGCCATAGGACTTGGGCCTGTCGCATGGCTTTTTATTGCCGAGATCTATCCCATGCGAATAAGAGGTGTTGCGATGAGCTGTGCCACCTTCGCCAACTGGGCAGCAAACTTTATCGTCGCCATCACATTTCTCTCTCTTCTTAATACGTTAGGGCCATCTTTGACTTTTTGGTTTTATGCCGTAATCGCCATCTGCACTTTTCTCTTTATCTATTTCTATATACCGGAAACGAAAGGGAAAACACTGGAAGAGATTGAATTAAGTTTTAAAAAAGGAGGCGTAACACCTCCTCTTAATTAATGAACACACCCCTGACAGGTTCCATAAAGAATCACTTCATGCGATTCTAATTGAAATCCCATCGGAACTATGTTAGGGAAATTTCCCGGGCAACCATTAATACCGTAAACCTTTTCACAGGAATTACATTGAAAATAGTGGTGATGGGCTAAACCCGTCACCTCAAATCTCTGTGCATCGCCGGGCAAGTCCACTGGGTGTAAAAATCCTTCATCCGAAAGTTCTTTAATAACTCGGTATGCTGTCGCGAGCCCCATTTTTGGGATATAATGTCTCGCTTCGTTTAAAGCTTCTTGTGCGCTCAATGGTCGTTCTGCGTGTTGAAATATCTCTCTAATCACTTTTCGCTGTGGCGTTTTTCTTTCCATTGTCAAACCTCCTATTTGAGGTAAAAATAAAATTATCAAGATCTCTTAGGAGAAATTGATTGAATCACTGACGATCATACCATCTGTGATTTTTATTGAGAAACAATTATCAATAAGATATAGTGTTTCTCAACTTCGTGCTCGTTAAGAACATTAAGTACTATACAAAAACAAACAATTTTTTTGGAAAATAAATATGTCAGTAGAAGCGATATCACAAACAACACATCAACATCACACATGCAACATACCATCGACAAATTCGAAAATCTCTAAAGTCATTACAACTATTTGCCGTGTCGCCATAGGCGTCTTCGCTGCAATCGTTGCCCCGAAACTCTTCGCCTGCACTTTCGCAATCGGATTGGCGTGGGGAATCTATCAAGCCTATAAAAATCCTGAAGTTGAACACAAACACATGGTACCGGCAGGATGTTCTCAAGCTTTTCTTGAACACCTAGCAGGCGTACATTTCTCTGAAGAGATGACACTTGCCATCGGAGCCGCGATTACCATCACACACATCGAGCACCACCCTGAAGTTTTTGTCTCTCTCGTCGGTGTCGCCCTCGGACATTATGTCGGAAAGCAAGGCTATCTCATGTGGTATCAAGGCAGAAATATCGAGGCACACGCCTAGTCCTCTCACGCTTTAACCGCATATAATATTATGACTAAACTCTTCTTGTTGATATATACCTAAAAAAGAGGTAATGTTACCTAAAAAAGAGGTAGTTAGATGTTTGAGCATTTTTTTGGCAATAAATCCATCGAGAAAATCCTATTTTTTCTGCTCGTCAATGGCAAATGCTATGCCAATCAACTAAAGAATAATTTTCATACATCTCTTTCACCCTTTCAGAAAGGTCTTGAAAGATTAGAGCAAGGTGGAATTATCATCAGTCGTTTAGAGGGTAAAACCCGCATTTATCAATTCAATCCTCGTTACCCCTTTTTGAAAGAAACGACCGATTTATTAGCAAAAGGATATGAATTTCTACCAAATAATATCAAAAAAACCTACTATGAACCCCCATCCAGAAAACGACCGAGAAAAAAGGGAAAACCACTTTAGATGGAAGTTGATTTCAGAGACATTTCCCTACAAGACCTAGCATCCCTCGTCTACGAAAAATTCAGGCAGCACAATCTCTCAAGCATCCTAGTTGGAGGCGCCTGTGTCAGTATATACTCACATAATGAATATCAATCCTATGACCTCGATTTTATCACGTATGATGATATGAAATTGATTTCTAAAGCTCTTTCAGAATTAGGTTTTGTAAAAGAAGGTAAACACTATTTCCATCCACAATGCCCCTTTTTCATTGATTTTGTATCTCCTCCAGTTGCTATTGGCAACGAACCGGTGAATCACTTTTCAACAATAAAAGGTACGTTAGGAAGCGTTAAACTCTTAACTCCAACTGACTGTGTTAAAGATCGCTTATCAAATTATTATCACTGGGACGACCAACAATCCTTGGAGCAAGCGGTTCTAGTTGCACAAGATCAAGAGATCGATATACAAAAAATAAAAAAATGGTCAGAAGGCGAAGAAAATTTAAAAAAGTTCGAGACTTTCCTTGAATTATTTATCAAATCGAGAAAATAGAAAGATGTTTTACTACATCCATCTTTCGTAAATCAAAAGTAATACAGCTATGACAGAATGGAACTTAAGTGATGATGAGTGGAAGGAGCGCTTAACGCCTGAAGAGTATCGGGTGTTGCGGGAGAAGGGTACAGAGCGCGCTTTTACGGGTGATCTTTATGATCATAAGGGCAAGGGAATGTATGTTTGTGGAGCATGCGGACAGGCTCTTTTTCCCTCGGACACCAAATATGATTCTAAATCGGGGTGGCCCAGCTTTTGGAAACCGGCCGATGATCAGAATGTGATGCTTGAAGATGACTATGAGCTTGGGGTGCATAGAGCGGAAGTGCTGTGTAGCCGTTGCAGGTCACACTTGGGACATGTTTTTGAGGATGGACCGCAACCAACCGGGATGCGCTACTGCATCAACTCACTTTCATTAAAGTTTCAGGAAAAGGACGAAAATGATGACTAAAACCTACACGCCAATTGTGGGAACTTTAGGCTATGTGATGTCCCCTGACAAAAAACAAGTCTTAATGGTGCACCGCAACAAACGTAAAACCGATGATCACCTCGGAAAATACAACGGTTTAGGGGGCAAAATGGAGCCTTCAGAAGATGTTGTGACCTGTATGAAGCGGGAAATTCATGAAGAAGCGGGCATTGAGTGCCTTGACATTCGCTTGCGTGGCACGATCAACTGGACGGGGTTTGGACCATCAGGAGAAGATTGGCTGGGATTTATCTTTAGAATCGACACATTTAGCGGCACCCCCTTCACATCAAATCCAGAAGGGAATCTAGAATGGGTTCCGGTTGACCAAATTCAATCCCTTCCTCTCTGGGAAGGCGACCGCCACTTTTTACCCTTAATCTTCGATAATGACCCAAGAGCATTTCACGGCTACATGCCTTATGCAAATGATAAGCCACAAGGCTGGTCATTTGAGAGAATCTAATCATTTTTATTTGACATTGACGCATATGATACGCTTTCTTAAAATCCCCACCACAATTCTTGGAATTCTACTCTTGTGCCTCAGTACAAATCTTTCAGCAAAGGAGAAACAAATGAATATCACATTAATTCCCGCACTTGGCGACAACTACATCTACTTAATTTCTTGGGAAAATAAAGGAATCGTCATCGATCCTGCAGAAGCTTCTCCTGTTCTGACAGAAATACAAAATAAACAAATCACTTTGCGCGCAATCCTAAATACCCACCACCACTCTGACCACGTGGGTGGCAACGAGCAAATTAAAGAGCAAACCAACTCTCCGATCATTGGTCCGGACGATCGCCGCATTCCAGGGCTTGATCAAGTGGCAAAAGAGGGGGAAGCGGTCAGTATCGACGGCATCACCTTCCAAGTTCTCTCTGTGCCCGGACACACAACATCGCATATTGCGTTCTACCTTCCGGAAATGAAGTGGTTGTTTTCCGGTGATAGTCTATTTGCTGGAGGATGCGGACGTATTTTTGAAGGAACCTACGAGCAAATGCTCACTTCGCTAAAAAAAATAGCAACTCTTCCCGAAGATACGCAAGTTTTCTGCGGCCATGAGTACACACAAAACAATTTAGAGTTTGCACTCTCAATAGAACCTAACAATCCCGCTATTCAACAACGTCTGGCAAATGTGAAGCAAAAGCGCTCACAACATCAACCTACGATCCCTTCGACTCTTGCCGAAGAATTGCTTACCAATCCATTTTTACGCTCAAATGATCCCGCTCTAAAGCAAGCCCTTGGAATGGAAAATGCTACTGAACTGGAAGTCTTCACAAAAGTGAGACAGCTTAAGGACTCCTACTAATGTCTGCTGTGAGAGAAAGCCCATACATCTCCGGTTATGAAATGTGGAAAGAGCACTATCAAAGTCAATCCGATACCGTCAATCAATTTACCAATTTCACTCTCTCCACAACCCTTTTGCTTTCAGAAATTTTTCAGAAAATTCCCAAAGTAGTCCCTCGTACAGCGCGCACTCTTTTGACGTATACAGGAATACTAACCCTGCATTATCAAACTAAAGAGCTAAACAAAAACTGCCGTGACTTGAAATTAGCCTGGGAAGCGAAAGAACTTTCTGCTATCGCGCTCACAGGAGCTAAAGTTGCCGTCAAGGCAAGCGACATTTTCCTTACCATCGGCTCATTTGCCTTTGCGTGCGTCTCTTTAGCAGGTAATCCGGCACTAACGCTTTCCTACTACACTTTTGTGAGACCCTTAGCAACCGGAGCTTGGGGCATGCTGATCGCCTTTGACGTGATCGATCACAAACTCATTAGTTCGTTGTTAGAAAAGCTAAAAAAAATAGATTCCTCCGAAGATCAAGAACAGATCTCCACCTATTTTAAATGGATCCTCCATAACGAAACCAAGCAACCGTCGCTTATTAAGCAAGACAATCAAAAAATTGCGCGTGATCTTGCGCAACAGTACGATCTCTATCGCCTCGCCGAAATTGAAAAAGCACTCAAAGAAGATCCCACCCAAGATTTCTTCGCCCTACTTATCGCCAATATGGAAAAGAGACAAACCATCAAAACAGCCGATCTTGCTCTCAAAATCTTTGGCTACATCAGTCTCGGCATCAACAGCGCCTACCCCGAAACACTCATCCAGGCCTCCACCTACTGGAGCATGTCCGCACTCTTTACCACTCTTCACATCTACAATAAATTCTACAAAAGCCCACTCCCCGAACCCCAGCTTGCTAGCAATCTTTAGATAGCTGGCACTAGAACCTTCTAGAGACCCTCAAATTGTTTCTTTAAATCCATAACCACCCGATGCTTTATTTGATGCAGAGTACGAGGATGAATGCCTAATTTCATACATTCATGAGTTTTGAGAATTCCATTGTTTTTCTCAAATATCTCGATAGCCTGCTCTATTTTTGTTTTCATAGGAGATAAACGTCGGTATATTTCAATATTTACCTGCATTATTATCCATTTTTAAAGGTTCACCAAAAAACATTATTGAAATATCCCTCCCCACTCCACCCATTAGCCTACACAGACACCATAGTAACAGTTGCAATGTTTGAGTGAGTCTTGCGCGACTTCTTTGATGGAGGAAGTATTTGTAGGTTTTATTGTTCGATTTTGCTGAAAATAAAATCCAAAAAACATCTCACTTTTGAAGGGACATAGCGTCGCTCCGGGAAGGCGGCGTACAAGGGAATATCCTGTTCGATATATGAAGATAAAGCTTCTACTAGTTTTCCTTGCTGCAGATGTTCGCGAACCAAAGGATAGTGGGCTTTTATAATTCCTAAGTTTTTTAAGGCAAGTTCGACCATAGCCCTAGAATCATTTACGGTAATATACGGTTTGATGGTGACTTTTGTTTTATTTGGTAAGGTGAATATACTAGACGGGTCTTGCATGCTGTGGACAATATGTTGATGATTTTCTAAGTCCTTAGGCGTCTGTGGAGTGCCCTTTTTTTGAAAATAACTTGGCGAGGCGCAGAAACACCATTTAGTTATAGCTATTCTCTTTTGAACAACATTGCCAGCAGCAGATATGCTCATTCCGACTAAAAGATCTACAGCTTCCCTATCAAAGTCCGGCATTCTTTCTGATAATTCGAGATCGATACGAATCTCTGGAAACTTCAAAAGAAATTCATCGAGATGAGGTAATATGTACTCAGAAACGACATAATGGCTGGCTACAATCTTCAATTTCCCAGTTGGAACAGCTTTCATCTGACCCACCAGAGCTGCAGCTACATTGACTTCTTCGAGAACTCTTCGACATTGTTCACAGTAGCTCTTACCCACTTCAGTAAAATTTACAGACCTAGTCGTGCGGATCATCAATTGAATACCAAGCTCTGCTTCTAATTGAATCAACTGTTTGCTTACGGCTGCTGAAGAGAGTCCTAATTCGCGTGCTGCAGCAGCAAAACTTCCCTTTTCGGCAACTAATACCAACGTTTTCATTTGAGCTATTGCGACCATTAACAACCAAAAGTTACTTATTCATAACCAATATGCTTATTGTATAGAATTAGTAGATAATATACAATACAATAAACTTATAAATTGGAGATTTGATATGAGAGCGGTTAACGTAACAGAATATGGCGGGATAAATGTTTTACAAGTTGCAGAGATTCCAAAACCTATTCCTAAAAAAAATGAGGCACTTGTTCGTCTAAAAACAGCGGGCATTAATTTTATCGATATATACATGAGAACGGGTAGTCCAAATATTCCTGTACCTCTCCCCTTCGTTCCTGGCGTTGAAGGGGCCGGAATTATAGAAGAGATTGGGGATAAGGTAAGTGAAGTGAAACAAGGCGACAAAGTGGCTTTTGTCGGTAACCTTGGTTCTTATGCTGAATATATCACGGTCCCCTCTTCACAACTCATTCCTTTGAGAGAAGAAATAAGTTTTGAACAAAGTGCAGCTTTTCCTCTGCAAGGAATGACTGCTCAATATTTGGTGCACGATATATGCACCATCAAGCCAGGTGATCATGTTCTTGTTCACGCCGCTTCTGGAGGTCTTGGTCTCTTAGTAGTCCAGTGGTTGAAACATTTAGGAGCTAATGTGATTGGTACAGTATCAACAGAAGAAAAGGCAGTAATCGCCAAAAAAGCAGGTGCTGATCATGTCATTATTTATACGAAACAAGACTTTGTAGAAGAAACTAAAAAGATCACGAATGGAATAGGAGCAGACTACATAATTGATGGTGTCGGAAAAAGCACACTTACAAAGGACTTAGACGCCATACGCACTCGAGGGCATATATGCATATTTGGTTTATCAAGCGGCGCACCAGATCCTATTGTTGCCCATAACCTTCAACTAAAATCCATTGCTATTACAGGTGGAAATCTGATGAATTACCTCACTTCAAGAGAGGAACTTCTACGGAGAGCAAATAAAGTGATGGATGGTATATGTGAAGGATGGCTTAAATTGAATATAAGCGGTATTTTTTCATTGGACCAAGTAAACAAGGCTCAAGATTTACTGCAAAATCGCAAATCTACAGGGAAACTGATAATTAAAATATAAGGATAAAAAAAACATTATGCCATTTGATCTCAATAACAAAACGGTATTAATTACTGGCGCAGCCCAAGGAATTGGATTAGCTATCGCAGAGCTCTTCTCAAAAGCTGGAGCAGTATGTATTCTCTCTGACATCAACGACGAACTCGGTAAAAAATCTGCTAACGCAATTCCAAATGCTACATACATTCATTTGGACGTTCAGGAAAGTGACGATTGGGAGCGTGCAATGGCATGGATTCACAGCCAGGATTTATCTCTCGACGTGTTAGTAAATAATGCAGGCATAACTGGATTTCAAGAAGGCCTAGGGCCACAAGATCCAGAAAATGTCTCTCTTGAAGACTGGCACAAGGTTCACCAGGTGAACCTGGATGGCACTTTTCTGGGGTGCAAATATGCGATCCAAGCTATGAAGAATAAAGGAGGGGCAATTATAAACATGTCCTCTCGTTCCGGTTTAGTTGGTATTCCCGGAGCTGCTGCTTACGCTTCAAGTAAAGCCGGAATTAGGAATCACACAAAAACTGTCGCTTTGTACTGTGCAGAAAAAGGGTATTCTATTCGTTGTAACTCAATTCATCCAGGTA
>JAJFMB010000120.1 GCA_021772355.1 Chlamydiota bacterium
GCTCTTTCCAGAAGCGCTTGACTCCTTAGAGGCTTTTCAAAAATTTAAAGACGCTGTTGATGTACCCGTCTTGGCTAATCTCACCGAATTCGGAAAAACCCCAATGTTTAGCACCAAAGAACTAAGCGCCATCAATATCGATATGGCCCTCTATCCCCTTTCCGTAACCCGCGCCATGAACTTGGCTGCGCTAAAAGCTTTGCAAGACATAAGGCAAAGCGGCTCACAGCAGAATAGTGTGCAGCACATGCAAACACGTGAAGAACTATATCAATTCCTTAAAACAAGAGAAATGTCATGAAAAAAGAAAAAACCGGTGGTTTAGCCGGCATCATTGCCGGAGATTCGACCATCTGCATCTGCGGTGCAGAGGAAGAAACATTAACCTATCGCGGCTACTCCATTGAAGATTTAGCCCAACACGCCTCGTTTGAGGAAACGGCCTACCTTCTACTACGAGGAGCGCTTCCGAGCCACACAGAACTAACAGCCTATCAAGACAACCTAAAACAAAACCGTTCTATACCCGATGCCCTCAAAACTGTTTTAGAACAGGTCCCGGCAGACGCCAATATGATGGACGTATTACGCACCGGCTGCTCAGTACTTGGGAATCTCGAACAGGAATCCTCTAGCCGTGATGCGCTCACCATTGCCGACCGCCTTATCTCCTCTTTCAGCTCTCAACTGCTCTATTGGTATCACTTTCATACCAGCGGCAAAAGGATCTCATTGAAAACAGAAGAGGAGTGCCTCGCCAGTCATATCCTGCACCTCATCCACGGCTGCTCCCCCACTGTTTTTCACAGACAGTGTTTAAATATTTCCCTTATTCTCTACGCCGAACATGAATTTAACGCCTCAACCTTTACGGTGCGTACCATTGCCAGCACCTTGTCGGATTTCTACTCTGCCATTTGCGGCGGCATCGGTGCATTGCGCGGTCCCCTGCACGGCGGTGCGAATGAAAAAGCCATGGCGCTCATCGAAAAATTCAAAACTCCTGATGAAGCAGAAGCTGCGATTATGGACATGCTCAAGAAAAAAGAGCTCATCATGGGATTTGGCCATCGCGTCTACACCACCAAAGACCCCCGCTCTCCTATCATCAAAGAGCTGGCCCGCAAACTCAGCGAAGAAGCAAAAGAGACACGCCTTTTTGCCATTGCCGACAGGATCGAAGAAGTGATGTGGAGAGAAAAACAACTTTTCCCCAATGTCGATTTCTTTAGCGCACTTGTCTATCATCACCTGGGGATACCTACTGAAATGTTCACTCCTCTCTTTGTGATGGCACGCATCGCCGGATGGTCAGCGCATCTGATGGAACAGCGTACAGACAATAAACTTATCCGTCCCCTAAGCAACTACATCGGACCGGAAGCAAAAGCGTGGCTGCCCCTTGCAAACAGATAAGGCATTAGAACAGATTGCACAGTACGTGCATCACACACACATTGACAGTGAAGAAGCGCTTGAAACGGCGCGCCTTTGCTTAGCCGATGCTCTTGGGTGTGCCATTTACTCCTTGCAATTTCGGGAATGCACCAAATTGTTGGGGCCTTCTGTTCCATGGTCCATTATTCCCAACGGCGCGCGCGTTCCCGGCACTAGCTTTGTCTTAGATCCTGTTACCGCCGCGTTTAATATCGGCACCATGATTCGCTGGCTCGATTTTAACGACACCTGGCTTGGCGAAGAGTGGGGACACCCCTCCGATAACATCGGCGGCCTACTCGCAGTGAGTGATTATCTCTGCCAAGCCAAGCAAAAAGAGCTCAAAGTGCGCGATCTTCTCACTGCCATGATCAAAGCGTACGAAATCCAAGGAATTCTGGCACTGCGCAATAGTTTTAATCGCATCGGCTTTGACCATGTGATCTTTGTGAAAGTAGCGACTGCCGCAGTCGTTTCCCATATGCTAGGCGGCAGCTATTCACAAACGGTTGACGCCATCTCGCAAGCCTTTATTGACGGCGTCCCCTTGCGCACCTATCGCCACGCCCCTAACACCGGCTCGCGTAAATCTTGGGCAGCAGGAGATGCCACCAGCCGCGGTGTTCAGCTCGCCCATATGACCATGCAAGGGGAAATGGGCTACCCGCAAGCACTTAGTGCTAAGAAGTGGGGTTTTTACGATGTGTACTTTCAAGGAAAACCCTTCAATCTCGAACGCTCTTTTGGCAGCTATGTAATAGAACACATTCTCTTTAAAATCGCTTTTCCAGCAGAATTCCACGCCCAAACTGCTGTCGAGTGCGCCATTGAGCTGCACCCTCAACTCAAACACCGTCTCAATGAAATTGAATGGATCGACATCGATACACACGAATCAGCCATTCGGATCATCGATAAGACAGGCCCTCTCACCAACCCCGCCGACCGCGACCACTGCTTGCAATACATGGTGGCCAACGCCCTGCTACACGGCACTCTCACAGCTGAGCACTACGAAGATGCGCATCACGCGCGCCATCCCCACATCGACCTACTGCGCCAAAAAATTCGCGTTAAAGAACACAAACCCTACAGCCACGACTACCTCCATCCCGACAAACGCTCCATCGCCAGCCGCCTCACCATTCACTTCAAAGACGGCAGCACACTTGGACCTCTCGAAATCGAGTATCCCTTAGGCCACAAAAAAAGACGAAAAGAAGCGTACCCTCTTCTTTTCGAAAAATTAGAAAAAAATCTCTCAACAAAATTCGATAACGATCACACAAAAAAAATCGTGGACACACTGCAAAATCCCGCCAGGTTATATTCCCTGACAGTTTCGGAGTTTAACAGCCTATTTTGCGGCGGGTATTAAGAAATATCCTATACCAAATCATACTCTTGATCCTCTGAATCATCTTCATCGTCAACAGTTGTATCAGATTCACCCTTACCTGCTTTAAGCCCTTTTAGCCCTGGGATAGGATCTTTTAAAGTACTATCGTAAAATAACCTAGGAACAATATGATGGTCCCATTTTACTTCCATTTTTCCCCTAACCGGCATAAGAATATTCTCCCCAAATCCTTTGGCGACCCCTCTAAAGATTGAAGCAAATGAATTGTGATCCTTATCATTAGTTTTGCAAAGCTCACCCTTCATACACATGGGGTTAAAAGGTCTACCGTTACTTTTTTCAAACTCATGAAGTGCTGTTTTCATACTCATTAGCGTCAACGTGCGGTCGCACCCGCTCTTACACTGATATGCCTCTGCGATGTTCAGCACCTCATGTAAGTACATATCAAACATCATCACTTTACCCTGATTAAGTGCATCTTGGGTTTTATCACCGCTCTTTTCCATTGGCTCCCCTTCCAAAGTCCTGCCAGTGGCATTAACGCATACAGCTTCAAGAGCAAAATAGCGTTTCATAAGCACTGTTTTTTCTTTACCATTCGCCATTGCATTAATCTGAGTAAATACTTCTCCATTCTTGAAGTTGTCGGGAACACTTTCAGGAAAATCATCATGATCGAAAATATCTGATAACATCTTCAATTCCGGAGAATCACCCTCTTTAGGTTTCATCTCATTTTTTAATAATTGAAACTCTCGGTCAGCAATTTTTCTGTTGGCTTCACGATTACTAGGGATGACATTTACTAATGGTCGTTTTCCCTCTCCAGACAACACTTGTGTTTTGAACAACGGTTTTAATACTTTCACCTCTTTTCCATCTATCATCATGATCAGAGGATCATCCGAAGGCCACAGGTCGTCAATCGATTGCTCAATATCGCGAATAGAACTCACTTCATTTTCACCCCATCCCGTTTTTGCAGCCGTCTCTTTTGCTATACTGCGATCTTGACCGGACGTAATACTTAACAAATAAGTGTATGTACCATCATCGTTCAGAGTTAATCCCGGCTGATTTTCCGAACCCATGGAAGCAAAACAATTTGTCTGTACAAGATCTAAAATACGTCCTGGTGTATCGCTTCTTGCAGACCTTCCTGCAATATATTGATTGTCAGAGGTTTTCACATAGGCAGAGTTGGCATTCACATGCGCGAGATGTTCATCTGAAGCACCATCTTTTAGAGTGATGCTGCTATCTGTCGTATTGCTAAATTCTCCCTTCCCATCAACTTCCTGATAATGACCCGCGGCTTGTTCATATGTTGATGTTCCCACTTTCACTTCTACTGTAGGCCTTTGAATAAACTGTACTAGTTGGTCCAAAACATATTCTTTATGTTTTTCCAGCTTCAATTTTTTGCTAACGCCCTTACTTATGCTCGCAAATTTGGTTTTTTTGGGTACAATTCGGGAAATGGGAGCGTTTCCAAAAATCTCTTTTTGCACCTCATTGCTCAATAGACAAGTACCATCTTTCCAAAAACGGTCCTGTTTATGAACGACACGTTTGGCATACTCTTTTTTCTTTGCCGCACTCTTCTCACCATCCGTTGCCTTCCAAAACTTCTCAAGTGTTGCAAAATCTTTTTTCATAACGGAGTGAGTACTTGTTTGCCCTCCCCGGCCTACGCTGAATGTTTGGTTATGCATAACAGATACATTATTGTTTAGTATCGCCTTTACTCCCTGTTCATGAATGGGGCGATTTTCATATTTCCCTCCTGACTCCGTTAGTAATGTAATTTGTTCTGCAATTTTCACCTCATCAAATGTAAAATTAGGAATGTCTCTGCTTATCCCATTGTGGATAAGATCTAGTGACTCTTGGAAACTGTCAACGGGGGGTACTCTAGCCAGTAATTTTTCTAAACTTGAAGAAACGTATTCATTGCGGTAAGATTTTGCAAGTTGCATCTTTTGTTCAGGATCTAAATTTTTACTGCTTAGGGCTGCATTTAAAATTTGCTCTCGATTTATGACAGCACCGGGAAAATTATCTTCAATACTTTTACAAAGTTCATTGAAGTCGTTTTTATCGTGATTATCCTCTACCCAATTACTAAGAACTTCTTGAGTCAACTCGTAATTTTGCTCCTCTTTGTCACGTCCTGAGGTTACACTGGCAGTGAGCGCTAGATTCGCACTTGCATCCTGTCGAACTAATTTTCCGGGGGGTAATGTCGTCGCACTTGGAGTCTTTTGTGAAATCGTTCCCCCCTCAATCGCATTCGTGGTTAGAGCTCCCACATCTGGAGGACTGTCCTTCTGACCCACCTCTGTCGTTTGGACAGAAGATACATTTTGTTCTGGATTTACATCTATTGGTCCAGGCAGTCCAAAACTCCTCTTAAAAAAAACTTCTCTTTCTACAGAGATCTTTTGAGCTGGGCAATCGTACTCGTGTAAGATGAAATAGCATCGCTATCAGCCAACTCCTTCTCCATAATCTCCAGCACTTCTTTGGCTCGCTCTTTTTGATCAAGGGCACAGTAGCACTCCACAGAGCGAAAGAACGGTTCAGGGTGATGCGTATTTAATGTAGAGGCGTCATAAAACGCCTCCAGAGCCTTCTCATACTCTTTGTTAGTTTGGTAGCAGTACCCTAAAAAAAGGTGCGGCTCAAAAAAACGTCTGTTTAAGTGCGTCAGGTATAAGAAAATGCTCAAAGGTTTTTCGACCTCGTTTACAGCTAAACCCTCTTCCATAGCTTTTAAAGCAATCCGGTAGAAAGCATTGTATGTTTCGTTGGAGATACCTAACTGTTCTTGAAGTTCCACTTCTGTGGAGAGCTTATTTAGATAGGATTTTTTAGAGGCATCTTCTAGCTCACGCT
>JAJFMB010000013.1 GCA_021772355.1 Chlamydiota bacterium
GATCATGGGCGCTACAGACCCAGAACTTGCGGCTGAGGGCACCATCCGCAAGATGTTTGGTGAATCTCTCACTGCCAACGCCGTCCACGGCTCCGACTCCTACGAGAGCGCCGCCCGCGAGCTGCAGCTCTTCTTCGGAGAGTAGTAATTTTCTTTAACCGAGCAGACAAGATCTGCCCGGTCCCCTTTGGCCCCCATATGAATCAACTGACCTAAGAAGAAGAGGATTTTATCGACTTCGGTGAAGCTGGTCGACTTGCTGGATGGGATAAATAGTATCTAAATAACCAAGATTGATCAACAAATCCTTCCTCAGGTTGTTCAGTTTGTAGACCTCTCTCAAACAAGCCCATAGACATTAAATCGTTAACATACTTATTTCCAACAACATATTGACAATTATATTATTTAATGTCATATTGTGTTATGATATGTTATATAGGGATGAAAGATGAAAATTGTGATTACCGACTGGGCTCTTCAATCCTACTTGGATCTCTTACAGACATTTTCGGAAATCGAATACCAAGAGATACTACGCCCCGATGCTGAGTTATTGAAATTGTATCCAAAACATCCGAAGTTTTTGATAGGTAAATTCTGGGGCCCATGCAAGGGGAAAAATGGAGAAGTAATCCGGCAAGGTTACAAGATGAAGTGGCACAATATTGGCCCGGGAAGAGTGCAATTTCGATTATTAATTGCCATCATCGATGAAACAGCTTATTTATGTAATGCGTATGTTAAAACCGATGCCAAAACTGACTTCAGAGAGATGGTAAAATTGAAAACAAAGATAAAATTGATTAAGGAGGGTAACTATACCTTTCGGGGAAGACTACAATGAATTTTGCACATGCACATGATGAAAATCCACCTGGCGATCTTCATGTATTGGATATTCTTACCAAAATGAGAGACCTAGGTGTTGAAAGAAATCTTATTAACCTTCTTATGGAACATTGCCAGCGTTATGAGGGCCTGCGCGATCTAATGGAAATGTGGTTTGAAGAGGACGATTCCCATCAAAGAGATCTGATCATTGCTGATCTGCAGGATTGCCTAGATGATATCACTTCCTCTCCAAAAGATACCAAAGAACACCCCTTTTTTAAATATGAAGATCTCACAGAGATTCAAAAAGAGGTCCGCGACTTTAAAAGCAAATTACGTGAAGAGGTCGATCGACAAGGAGGAATCAGCGAGCTTGCCCGCAAAACAGGGATTCCTCAGCCCTCACTCAGCCGCTTTTTCTCCTCTAACTCGATGCCAAGAAGAACAACACTTTATAAAATTGCCAAAGCTCTCAATCTACCCGAATCGACAGTCAGGTTTAAGTGGACTACCTAAATGCGAAAGTCCTGCCCCAGATAGTGCTTCTTAGCGGTCTCGTTGTGGATCAGTTTGTCGACGAACATTAAATCTAACAATACTGATTTTAGACCCCTCTATTCGAAGAGATTCACATAACTAATTGATTATGTACACATTAACGGCGTCTTTACTCATATGAGTAATGGTGTTAATACTCTCTTGTGTAAATACTCCATTTCATGTATAATTAGAGATGAAAGGAGAATTTATGAAACAAACCGTTCGTATTAATTTTGAGTTCCCTAAAGAGGTTTACCCCTACCTTAAGCTTGTCTGCGCTGATAAACAAACTTCCATTAGAGAATTTGCTACTGAACTTTTAGTGCAAGCCATTGAAGAGTACGAAGATGAAATGTTAGCCAAGAAAGCAGATTCCCGTTTGGAATCCATGACAGAAGAAGATTATATCGATTTTAACGAAGCGTGCAAACTGGCCGGATGGGATGATGAAGACGAACTATCAGATTCTGTTCAATAAAAAATATCTAAAAGAGCTAAAACGCGTCCCCAAATCTGATAGACTCAAAATAAAAGAGAAAGTGATTGGCCTCGCCGAGAATCCAAGGCCGCAAGGGTGTAAAAAATTACAGGGAATTCACTCAAAGTATCGAATCCGTTGCGGAGACTACCGTATAGTCTACACAATCGAAGATCACAAGTTATTCATACATGTTATTGACGTGGGCCATCGCAGATTTATTTATAAATAGTCTTTTCATCAGCTCTAGGACCGCTAAGATGTTCTCTTCGACTGTTAGGGAGGGAAAGATCGACGGCTCTTGGCTTAAGAAGCCCATGCCGCGCCGCGCACGTCTGTGCATCGGCATCTCAGTTACATCTTCGCCGCCAAAGAGGACGTGGCCGCTGTCGGGGCGAATCAGGCCAATCGTCATATAGAAAAGGGAAGGGAATTCCCGATTGTTGCGGCGTGGCCGTCGGTTTTGATCGACTGATGATGCTCAGACATAACGCGACAGACATCGCATAGGTGATCCCTTTCAGTTGGAAAAATGCCTAATTCTTGTTTTCCTTAAATTTCACCTTATCCTCTACACTATCATTTACCTTCCCAGGTTGACTCAAGGCTTTATGATAAACGTCACATTTTTGAACGCTCTTTTGTAGCTCTCTTTCCAGGAACCTTGTAAAAAAGCCCCCTTCCCCTCGA
>JAJFMB010000121.1 GCA_021772355.1 Chlamydiota bacterium
AAGAAGGCTCCGGCTAACGCCGAAAACATTATCACATTATAATCGCGGTTGAGAATTGCCTCATAAAAAAAGCGGCCAAAACCATTAATATCAAACAGGGTTTCTACGATCAAGGAACCCCCAAGCACTATCCCTAACGATCCGGCAATGGATGTGACAATCGTAATTGCGGCATTGCGACCCACATGCTTGTACATCACAGTAAAAGGCGCCGCACCTTTAGCTCGAGCCGTTCGGACATAATCGTGGCGCATCACTTCTAACACGGCTGTGCGCGACAAGCGTGATTGGAGCGCAAGCCCTCCATACATAATGGCAACTATCGGCAAAAAGATGTGCTGCAGTGTATCGAAAAAGCGCTGGTAGGAGACTTGGTGGCGGTAAACAGATTCAGGGCTAGTAAAGCCACTATATGGGATCGGAATACTTGAAAAGGGAAAGGTGTGATTAAGTGCTACTTTCTCAATAAGAAAAGGAGCGACCACAAACACGGGTATCGCGTAGAGAATCAGAAACACCACGTTCAAGCTATAGTCAGGTAAGTGATTTTGGTAATACGCCATGGTAAATCCAAAGATTTGACAGAGAACAAAAGTTAAAAGCATAGGAAGGAGTGACAGAGTGAGTGAGTATTTAAAACGCTTTGTCACTTCGCTAATAACAGTCTTATTTTGATCATTGCGCAGTGTGCCAAAATCTAACGTCAAAACACGGCTCATATACCGGCAAAAACGGGTATCAACAAAGAATATTTTTACCTTCTCCCAAAAGGAGGGAACAAAGTTGTAAAACGTTTTATTTGCTTGAAACCAATCGCGCATTTCAACAAGTTTCTTCTCTGTCTCTTGAGGTGTATCATTTGGTTTGAGGACAATCTGTTCTAATAACTGGTTATCCTTAGAAACTTTGCGATTATACTGCTTCTCTTCTTGAGTCAAACTCGTACTAACGATAGATTGTCGCGATCCTCCTCTCACAAAAAAACGGGAAGCCATACGTCTTATATCGACCGGCTCAAGGGGATCTTCTATGATTCCAAGCAATAAGGGCATAATAAATCTTGACTGATCACCAAAACGAATGCGCAGTTGCTCGTAATCTTTGACACTCATTTCTTTCTCAGCACTTGGGTTTTCTTTGCGATGAACAAGCTTCCATAGCATATCTTGAACATAAGGAAGCTTAATAAATGGCCAGGTGTTCCAAAGAATGGGCAGAGTTAAGCCGTAGTGTTCACGAAATTGTAAGTAGCGATCATCACTTCCAAAAGCGATGGAACGCTCCTCGCTACGCGTTGCTGTCCCTTCAGCAGAAACTTCGGTAATGGTGGTGGGATCTCCCGGTGCCAAATTGATGATAGTAAAATTGACCAGAATAATAAAAAAGAGGGTAATCGGAAGAAGTAATAACCGTCTTAAAATATAGGTGGTCATTGTCGCTTTAGCCAAAAAATGCTGGATTGGGGCTCCTCAACATTGGCGCCCGGAATTAAATCTTGTCGATCTGCAGGAATAAATACATTTTGTACAAATTCGCGATACATCATCGCAATTTTTGGCGAATAGAGAAACGTATAGGGTTGCTCATCAAAAATAATGCGATGAAAACGGTGATAGAGTTCAATCCGCTTTTTATGATTGCTCTCGTAATCCAGCTGATCGATGATCGCATCAGCCTCAGCATTTTTGAATCCTATGGCGTTCGAAGAACCTTTCTCTTTTGCTCCGGCAGAGTACCAGATCTGTCTAGGGTTTTCAGGAGGACTCCCCATCGCCCATCCAAGGCATAAAGCATCAAAACTTTTATCATCAAAAGCTGCAGAAAGATCAGCCATGTCCACTCCATTCAGCTGACATGCCACTCCGATCTCCTTTAATGCTGTCGCCACATATTCACAAATGGCCTTCGTTACGGGAGCTTTAACAAAGTAGGTCAACCGAAAGCTAAAAGGAATACGCTGCCCATCGATTTCCTTATCGATAATACCGTCTCCATCACTGTCGTACCAACCCTCTTCTTCAAGCAGCATCCGCGCTCCGGAAGGATCATAAGGCCATGGTTGAATAGAGGAGTCATAAGAAGGAGATGTGGTCAAAAATGGGCCGGTAATTTCAATGGCCATTCCGTTTAGATTTTGCCGTATAATACGTTCTCGATCAATTGCCATTGTCATCGCCTGGCGCACTTTCTTACTAGCAAAGTAGGGCGTGGTTTGATTCCATCCAATGTAGTTAAAGACACGCGCTAAATAATCAATCCTTTTGATCGCAGCGCCCTCTTCCACTTGCGCGCGATATTGATCAGACTCCAAAAAATTATCCAGTTCAATTTCTTGTTTCGGACGGAGATCGTAGGTAGCAAGTTGGTTGGCTTTAAAGTCCTGCCAGATGAGTTCGGGAGTGTCTTTAAACATGACAACTCCTTTCTCTGTTAAAGCCATCAAAGAACTGAAGTAATCGGGATTGCGTTTAAATTGTATGTGTCGTTCAGTCATGCCATCAAAATTCCATGGCCCACAGCTGGCAATAATGTTCTTTGCCCAATGCTGTGCAAACTGCTGCGCCCATACGGAATCAGTGCGATAGATGTTAGAGTTTTGATCGTCTTCAATAATTTTTGTGCCGTCAGAGTAGTATTTATATAAAAACGAGGCTAAAGGCTGCAAGCCGGCTGTAACAAAACGGGCGTTATACTGAATCTGGGGCTTGCCATCTATTATCTTGTGTTTCCAACGCACGACAAATGTGTAGGGATCGATGATCTCAATCTCTTCAATATCTCCAAAGTACGTTCGCAGCGAGACAGCGCGAGGAGCTTGATTATGAGGATTCATAACCGCGTCGTAATAAAATTTAAAGTCCTCTGCGGTAACGGGATTTTTCTTTAAAAACTGTGGAGCGAGTTTGATATCTTCAGGAAGAAAGCTAGGATTCAATGGCTGCCAAAACACATCATCACGCAGGTGAATCCAAAATTCGCCGGCACCTGTTTTTTCATTTTTACGCTCTTCCATCTTGATGCCCATGTCAGGTGCCATCGTCTCAAATTTACCAAATTGAGAACGCCCGACAGCTACACTGCAACGGGAATGCCACTCTACAACCGTCGACCAGTTACTAAAGGGATGTAGATTATCGGGTTTCCCGATCGTTGCATCCGACATCGTTCCTCGAGGAAGAAAGTCCACCCCCAACAACTTTGGAAGTGTTTTGTCGTAAAAAAGATCTTGTCCCAATAAATTGGGATACTCATCATTAATATGAACGCGCTGAGAAAGATCAGTGGTTTTGACTTCTTCATCAGAAACAGAAACCCTTTCCACGCCTTTGCCACGCCATCTACCAATATCTTCTTTGATAAAGGTAAGCTGCTTTCCAACATCCTCCAACTCTTTTTGCACTCCCTTCATATCCTGTTCAATCAATACAGAAGACCAATAGAGGAAAAACATAAAGACCAGCAGGCCAAAGCCCATCAGGAAGCGGAAAATGTAAAGTGCTAGCGGTTCTTTGCGCATCTAAAAATCTTTTTTCATTCCATGATACAGCACATTAGGATTGGGATTCAAGGGCAAATCTCCGAAGGAAGATGTTAAACGTCTCTTTTTTGTGCGATAAATTCTGTGGCATATTTCGGATCTACGACATCATCACCATAGCGACTTCTCAAATATTTAATCTCATAGTTATAGTGCAGCAAAAGCGCAACAACGGAATTGGGATTTTTAAGCAGCCATAAATATCCACCTCCTGCCATCTTCTCTGCAGCTTTATCACTATCTGCATGGAAAAAGGATCCGACAAAAAAACCTTTAGCGTTTAGTGCTGTATGAATTTTTCGCATGACATTACAAATGGAGCCCGGATCGACATACATTAACGAATCTTGAGCGACTACTACATCTACCCGCTCGCTAAAAGCGTACGACTCGATGGCAGATTCAACGATTTTAAGTTGTCCTGTATCAAGGAATTCTTTTGGAACATTGTCCCTAAAGAGCGATAAAAGCTCTGCATGATTATCTAAGGCTATGACCTGATACCCTCTTTCTAGCAGCCCCATTGCAGGTATTCCGTTTCCGCACCCAAGATCCAAAACAACTTTATTTTCTCCCGAAGGTTCCATTTCGCCTAGTTCAGTCAAAATGGCGGGATATTGAGTTGATGCTTTGTACATCTCATTCCAAAACTGTTGCATGCTACTCACACCAATTAGTGCTTTCAAAGACTCTGACTTCGCACACCATTTGTTAGCTTGGGAGAACATATGACCCCACACAGTACCGATTGTAGGAACCTGTAATTTTTCCCAGTCATCTGATTTAAAAAAATCTGGCAGAATGTAAGGAACAACCGTAAAAACAATATCGCCTCTTAGGCGATTTTCGGATATAGAACCGCGATACTTGGCTCCTTCAATAATTTCCAGAGCTTTGCTTCTGGTAAGCTTAGAAGATTCATGCACTCTGATATAACCACCTGCTGCTGCAACCTCAAAACCATTTTGCTGAAAATTAGACCGCAAGCCACCGCAAACATTATTCATACAATCCAAATACTTTAATTTAAAAAGAACAAACATTATGAACTATTCGTAAGTTTTAGTAAATTTAAATAAAAGATTAATAATATTTATTACTATTTAATTAATCTTTGTGGTATAATTCGGCTTAATATAACAAAAAAAAGGATCTTTAATGAAAGTTCAACCCATCACTCGATATACTGAAAACCTTTGCGACTTAAACAATAGAAAACCCAAAGGCTTTAAGACTTTCCCCTATCACGTCCATCGACTTATCTTTTATGTCTTTAATCTTTTGTCCAACGGATTTCTCTCTTTTGACAGTTCTGATAAAACGCAGAACCGCCTATTGAAAGAGAAGACATTCCAACCAGGTGGAGCAAGCGGAGAGAAAAAACTAAAAGTGGTTTTCCTGGGAGACATCATGGTGTCGAAGTCAGGAGTATTTCCTCCCATCGATGATTCTGTTGTTAAGCTTTTGAGATCAGCGGACGTGATCATAGCTAATGTTGAAGCTCCTGTGATTCAATCAGAAAAAGAAGTCAAAAGAGGGACGTCTCTAAATTTTGAAATGCAGGCGGATTATCTTAAAACTCTGCACGAAAAAATTATGATTCAAGACAATCAACCTATCACAAAAGAGATAAAGTGGGTTTTCAGCATTGCAAATAATCACGCCTGCGACAACTCCGTTAACGGCCAAGAAGACGAAGAAGGAATCAAAAATACAGTTAAATACATCAAAGAAGCGATCAGTGGCGCAGAAGTCATTGGAGCTGAAGTTGAAGGGGCAAAATCTGTCTTAAGTTTGCAAATTGGTGATAACGGCCCAACCATCGGTATTGTCGGATGGACCGAACTTATGAATAATGATGCAAAGCACATTAAGAAGCGCGTGATTCGAGAGACCGACTTGACTGATGAGAAAATTAAACACATTAAAGAAAAGCACGATCTTCTAATCGGTTTTCCGCATGGGAATGAAGAGCAGTGCTATTATCCACGCGAGGAAACGAAAAACCGTTGGAAAGAGTGGATAAATCAAGAGCAATTCGATGTTATTGTCGGGCATGGCCCTCACTTGGTTCACCATGCAGAACAAGTGGATAATGACGATCATACAGGCCTTGCCATCCACAGTATCGGAAATTTCTGTAGTCCTAAAGGGTTATGGTCTCAGTCAAAGGTAGGTCTTATTCCGGAGATAGATCTTTCAGTTACTGATAATAAAGTAAAACTCTCACGTTATAAAATGAACATTCTTGAGCAGCGACCGCAAAAAAACAGTAAAGACAAGCTAGTGACTTTAGTGGATGAGGATAATAATTTTTACTACAACAGCATCAAAAGAAGACTGCAAAAAATATGGCCGGAAATTTTTAAGTCTACTCCTAACTAGCTTAATTAAGTCTTCTAGATCTTACGCCACGTAAACCAGAGAAATCAGGATTCAAGGACTGCCATA
>JAJFMB010000122.1 GCA_021772355.1 Chlamydiota bacterium
GCTGATTACAAAGCCGGTAAAGACAAAGCCTTTAGCTTCCTTGTCGGCCAGATTATGAAACTCACCCGAGGCAAAGCATCGCCCCAAGTGGTTAATGAACTTCTAAAAAGTAAGATGAAATAGAAATTATTTCTTTGGTAATACAGGTTTAAGAATTCTCGCTTTTTCCGAGTTCTTCCCCCTAGCCTGAATAATCGCTCTCGCTAGAGCTTGCAAATCTTTATTGTTCGGATCAACTCTAAGCTGATCCGCAATAAGCGTGACAGCTCCAGCATCCAAACTCAAACAAAAACCCGTGACGAACTTCTCCACTCCATTATCACCCTTCTCAAATTCAGAAGAGATCATTTTACCAATATCTCCAAGCTCAGTGATGTAATTGTCATCTTCCTTATTTAGCTTTCCAATTCTACCTTTCAACTTTTCCAAAGTTCCATTATTATTAGCATTTTCAGCTCTAACATTCTTATAGTTGGCCTTCATCGTTTCAATTTGTGTTTTTCTTCTCGATGTATCAATCTTTAAAGCCTTGTCTGCTTTTGACAGTGACCGTCTACTTTTTGATCCCGTATAGGCATTGTATGCCTGATCAAATTTCAATCTTGCCTTTTGTGCATCATGTTCCTTAGAAGCGCTATTGAGCTTTATGGTCGCGGCACTCACCTTATCATGAGCTTCTATCCTGTTGGTATAATCAGGATTATCCTCTGTTGTATAAGAGACTAAATCTCTCAACTCTAATTGATACTTTGTACTCCGCTGCGTGGGTTTGATTGTGAAAGAACCTAATCCTAATCCTCGCGAATCCTCATGCTCCTGAAAATCTTTTTGAAATTGGCTAAAATCCTCATCCTCTGCTGACTTCTTAACAAAGTACTCCTGTTCCTCAAGTGAAACATTGTTTATCGGTGCAAAAATCATCAAATATTTCGACATTTCACGATAGCTTTCTCCTATTGAGGAATCTTCTGCTTCAAGCTTACTAACAAATTCCTCAGAGAATTTTTGCACTGCCTCATAGCGCCCCTTGATTACCCTTATCTCTTTTGCATCTTCAAGTTTTCCCTTATCCTCCAACTTTTGAGCAAAATTTTCTAATTGATCGACTAAATGTTTCATATCTTTAGCAAAACCATTTTCCGCCTTGAGGGTATCTTTGATATGCGCTTTTTCCTGTCTTTCCATCATTTTAGCTTTTTCCGCAGATTCATCAACTTTCACTTCCTCTGCAACATCTGTATCATCAGATACTCGAGATTCTGTATCATCGATTACGGATGATGTATCACTACTGTCTCCATAACTGCTAAGAGCTTGTTCCCATTCTTGCCACTCCTTCTCATCCGGTGTCAGTCTAAACTGAGCATGCTCTTCAGGCGAGCCTACATGAGGTTCTTCAAAATCTTCTCCTTTTGGTATCACAGTACTCTGCACATCATTTTTCCAAACACATGCCATCGGTTTAACATTTCCACCCACAGGACTAGGAAGACTACCCAATGGCCCGTCTTTATTTTGAAGTTCTGCGGCTTTGTCGGCAGTTTTAAGGTTATCATCCACTTTAACTTTTTCAGATGAGACAAGTCTATTCGCTAGATTGGCTCTTTTTGCTTGGGCTGCATTCCCAGATGCAATAATATTCTCTAGGTTCACTGCTGGAGAAATTGAATCATTACTAGGATCAATATTAGGCATCTTAAACCTCAAAATTGTGTTAGATCTGCGACTTCAGATCTCTAAGATATTCTCCCCACGTCTCGTCAAGGGCGGGGTTGTTTTCGATAATTCCCTTGGCAAGATCAAGCTCCTGCGATGCTTCCTGCATCTGTTTTAAGTTGATGCAGCATTCAGCACGGGAGATGCGACAGGTGAGGTCGTTTTCATTAAGCGTACAAGCAATCGCGAAGGTATCTAGAGCGCGATTCCACTCCTGTTTTGCTTGGAAGCACAAAGCCATGGCGTTCCAAAAATCAGCAACGAATGGGTTTAGGGTTGTGACAATCGAAAATATATCGATTGCATCATCGTAGCACTGCTTTTGAAAGTACTGGTAGCCAAGCTTGTAGATTTGTTTGAGCGATTCGTTAGAAAGCTCAAAAACTTCTTGAAAAGTTAAAGTTTGCCTTCCTTCATCGAGTTTTTTTTGAACTTCTGGGGAAGGATCATCAAGGGCTCTAGAATTGATTTTAGAAAGCTCATCAAAAAAAGTATCGAGCTGCTCCTCTTCGAGCACCTCGATAATATCACGCCGGATCAACTCAAAACCACGCCCAATGGCGAGCTTCAATTCTCCATCTCGTAGAAAAGTTTTTATCTCTTCCTTATGCCTTTCACGTAGCTGTTCAGCAGAAACGAGCTCAGTTGCTTGCTGCTCATACACCTCATCTTTTTCAAGAAGCGCCTCAACAGCTTCATTCAGCTTATTTTCTTCGTCTCGATTCCGTTGGTCAATGGGTTTTTTCATCCCCACCCCCCTTGTTAACATCGGGGCTGATTGATTTGCTTAACAAAGATTTTGCCTGAAGAGCTTGTCTCTTAAGATCGTCATACTCATCAGAATCCCCGGCATATTCTATCGCTATATCAAGGGCCATATCAGCATTCTTACGTTCATGCACCGCGTAATAGCACTTTGCTAGGTAAAAGTAAGGCACAGGTGTATCGGGCTGACAGATCGCAGCTAATTCATAGGCATCAATTGCCGTTTCAAATTGATTACTTTTTTGTAACGACATTCCCAATCCAAGCCAGTAATCGTGGTTATATGGATTTAGGGTAGCAAGGAACAAAAAGGCATCGGCCGCCCCATCGTAATAACGATTTTCAAACAAATGACGCGCAGCTTTATAAAATTTAGCCATGGTCTCGTCAGAGAATCCCATGATCTCCTGAGCAGACCTACCTTCGGATAATTGCTTTTTTAACTGCTTTTTATCCTTAAGAAGTCTATGCGCCTTATCAGAGATGCTAAATTCACCTAAATCATCCTTCATTTTCCCCCCAAAAATAGGCATACCATCTTTAATCAGTACAAGGCTTCTATACCTATTTAATTATAATTTTAATCCCTCTACCTATTAAAATAATAACTTTCATAGTTATGTTTGTCAACTAGTTTAGAATTAAGAAATTATAAACATATAACAAAATATAAAACTCCAGTTATTTTAATTTGACTTAGTAATCCTTTGTTTTCACGACTGATAACTCTAAATATTTACATAAAACTAGAAATGTTGTACCATGTTCCCCTACTTATCTCAATTGAAGGAGAACACTATTATGACAGCAATTGCTCAATCATACACAAACCCTTTAGACAGAGCTTACTATCAACTATGGAATGATCTTAACGACGTTAACTGGAATGAAGTCTGTCAAAAAGTTAAACGAGTCGCGGTAGTGGCATTACAAGCCTTCACTGCTATTGTTCTCTGTTGGACAAATCCCACCCTCTTTTTCTTAGGAGGAATCGTTGGCATCATCAAAGACGACATGATGGGGGAAATGGTTGATAAAATGACAACCGTGTGGCAACAGAATACGGGTATCGTCACTTTCGGTTTAGGATTTAGTGCATTTATCGCGCTGCCTGTAACTCTCGCTTTTGGGGCTTTCTTGGTAGGTGGAAACATCGGAAGACACTTATCTGTTGAAGCGCAAAAGAAAAAAGGAACATACCACGAGATTCACGAAGGTGAGGTCAAAATCATTGCGCGTGGGGATAAACCGATCAACATCACTGTAAACGTGGATGAAAACGTTC
>JAJFMB010000123.1 GCA_021772355.1 Chlamydiota bacterium
CACGACCCTTGCCTGCAAAATCTCCTACCGGAAGCAGTGTTCCAAAAAGCTCGACTAATCCTGAAGGTCGGCAACCAAGCAGTTCATGATTCGCGTCCAGTTCGCCAATATGATGCTCTACAGGTAGTAAAAGAGTTGCATCACATCTGCTATTGGGTCGTGCGTACATATACCCCTGGCGATGCACTGGCAATGACTCAGTGGCGAGATGAACTCGTACCCCCCGCAGCCCCTTTGGATGATGTCGTACCTCGCAAGGAGCTAGAGACATTAGAAAAACAGCTCGCCGAGCAAAACGCTGCTAAATTCAAGCAACAGCAGGAGCGAGATAAATTAGATGTGGAATTAGAAGCTCTAAGGGAGGAACTCGCCGAAATACGTGCAGCTACCGAGCAGCAGGTCGACACGCATGACTATTCTGAAGCTGAGACCCGAAAGTACTTGATTGATGCAGAACTACACCGCGCTGGTTGGACATTAGATCAGACGCGTGACAAAGAATACGAGGTCACCGGTATGCCCAACAGTAAGGGTTTAGGTTACGTCGATTATGTGCTGTGGGGAGACGACGGAAAACCGTTAGCTGTGGTAGAGGCAAAGAAGACTACCGTCAATCCTGAAAAGGGTAAACAACAGGCTAAGCTCTATGCCGACTGTCTTGAAAAAATGCATGGCCAACGTCCCGTTATTTTCTATACGAATGGTTATAAAACCCATTTATGGGATGATTTAAACTACCCACCTCGTAAGGTAGCTGGCTTTTACAAGAAAGATGAGCTAACGCGTTTAATCCGACGTCGAACACAACAACAGTCGCTAGATGTAGCAAAAGTAAAAGATGAAATTGCCGGGCGCTACTACCAGAAGCGTGCCATCGGCAGCATCGGAGCACAATTCACGCAAGCAAGACGCAAGGCCTTGCTAGTCATGGCCACAGGTACGGGTAAGACTCGGACTGCGATTGCACTTGTGGATATGCTCCAGCGCGCAGGATGGGTGAAACGGGTGTTATTCCTGGCGGATAGAGTGTCATTAGTTAATCAGGCGGTAAATGCATTCAAGGCGCACTTGCCGGAATCCAGTCCGGTGAACCTAGTTACCAAAAAGGAAAAAGAAGGCAGGGTTTATGTCAGCACCTATCCGACGATGATGGGCTTGATTGACGAAACCAAAGGAGATGAGACACGATTTGGTGTCGGACATTTTGACTTGATAATCATTGATGAGGCTCACCGCTCAGTTTACCAGAAATACAGTGCAATTTTTCGTTACTTTGATTCGCTTTTGGTAGGTCTGACCGCAACCCCGAGAGATCAGGTAGACAGAAATACCTATGAGCTATTTGACTTGGAGCCAGGCGTTCCGACCGACGCCTATGAATTAGGCACGGCAGTCGCAGATGGATTTCTCGTTCCACCAAAGGTAAAACAGGTTGATTTGAAGTTCCCCCGAGAAGGAATCGATTACGATGCTCTTAGCGACGAAGAAAAAGAACAATGGGAAAGTCTTGACTGGGGTGATGATGGCGATCCGCGTGAAATGCCAGACAAGGTGAATGCAACCGCTATCAATAGCTGGCTCTTCAACAAAGACACTGTGGATAAGGTGCTTCAGTACCTAATGGAAAATGGTCATAAAGTTGAAAGTGGCGATAGATTGGGCAAAACTATTATCTTTGCCCGCAATCACGAACATGCCCTTTTTATCGAGGAACGGTTCAATCATCATTACCCTCATTTTAAAGGACACTTCGCCCGCATCATTGACAATTATGCCAAGTACCCGCAGAGCTTGATTGACGATTTCTCGGTGAAGGATAAACTGCCTCAGATCGCGATCTCTGTAGATATGCTCGACACTGGTATTGATGTGCCAGAGGTGGTGAACCTCGTGTTCTTCAAACCAGTCTATTCGAAGATAAAATTCTGGCAAATGATAGGTCGAGGCACGAGACTTTGCCAAAATTTATTCGGACCGGAAGAGAACAAGCAGGATTTCCGAGTGTTCGATTTCTGCTTTAATTTTGATTACTTCAAGGAAAACCCTGAAGGCATCGAGGTAGGTGGAGGAGTATCTCTAAGCACACGCCTTTTTCGTACACGGGTGCAGTTGTTAGGCCAAATCCAATCGTCTCCTGATCTGGATTCGAAAGCGGTTCTTAAGGGTTCGCTAGTCACTGGTTTGCATGAGGAAGTGGGATTAATGAATCGTGAGAACTTTATTGTCCGAATGCGTCTTGAGGCTGTGGAGAAGTTCCAAAATCGTGAGTCATGGGACCAATTGAATGAGGCCGATCTCGAGACTTTGCAGCGCGATGTCGCCGACTTACCTAGCGAGATAGAAACTGACGATATAGAGTCGCGTCTATTCGATTTGACAGTTTTTCGCATGCAACTTGTCCATTCAACATGTGAAACAGGGGCTTTTGAACGCTACCGCCAGCGTGTAGTGGAGATAGCAATATTGCTGGAAGAAAAAACAACGATTCCAGCGGTAAAAGCTCAGCTTGAATACCTCTCTTCAATTCAGGAATCTAGTTATTGGGATGGAATCGACCTGAACGGTCTAGAGGGATTGCGTCTACGATTGCGCGGTTTGATGCCCTTCTTGGACAAAAAGAAGCGTACAATTGTCTACACCGATTTCAAGGACGAGATCATGATGGTTCGGGAAGAACAAGCTGTCTATATGCCGAGAATGACCGGTGAACAGTACGAAAAGAAGGTGAAAGACTTTCTGCGAAATCATCATAATCATATTGTGATCCACCGTTTGCGAGCCAACCAACCTCTCACAGACACTGACTTGCAAGGGCTTGAAACAACCCTCGTTGAAATCGGTGAAGAGGAAGGTAAAAAATTACTCACTGGATTGCTGCAAAGAAGCGATGCTCCATCCTTGGCTCATTTTGTTCGGGGTCTTGTAGGGTTGGATCGTTCCGCTGTTCAATCTCTCTTTGCTGAGTTCTTATCTGACCGAAGCCTAACCTCTCAACAAATTCGTTTCATTGAGACGGTTATCGAACAACTTACTCATCGCGGCATTATGGAGGCGTCCTCACTCTACGAACCTCCTTTCAGTAATCTGCACCACGGCGGTCCCGATAAGTTGTTCATCGACAAAAAGAATACTATTGAAGGGATTTTTGATAAGTTGAATGTCGTTAATTCCGGATTGTGCGTGCAGGAAGGCTAAAATGCATGAAGAAATTATGAATAGGCATGAGGTTAGGGCGAGCACCCCTTCTTTTAAACGATCTCGGAAAAAGATTTCCGATGAGCATATGACCAAATCCTCATTCACAATGGGTCAGAGGTGTAGCAAGGCTCTTTACTTGAATTCAAAACTTCCTCACCTAAAGCCCCCTATCACTTCTTTGGAACGCAAAACACTCGAAGCAGGCAAAATAGTGGGCAGAGTTGCCCGAGAAACTTTTCCTAATGGAGTTTTGATAAAATCGTTGCATACTGCCCAAGCATTACAAGAAACACAACAGGCTATTGACGTGGGCGCTTTGACACTTTATGAAGCGGCATTTTCCTATGATGATGTTTTAATAAGAGTGGATATACTATCGCGAGACTCTGTGGATCAACCCTGGGATTTTTACGAAGTCAAAGCTACTACCTACACCGATTGCAAAAAAGAACAGAAAGAGGAATATCGCAATGATATCGCAATTCAAGTTTGGGTACTAAAAAAATTGGGCATCCCATTGCGTCGGATATCTTTGATGCATTTGAATAAGGAGTGTCGATATCCCAATCTCGATGATCTCTTTGCATATCAAGATTATTCCCATGAGATTGTTCAAGAGCTTTTAGATATTGAGTCTCGAATACAAAGTTTACGCGTTGCTTTATCTCAGCAGGAAAAACCCAATATCAGCATAGGTCCGCATTGTGAGAAACCTCGTGATTGTCCTTTTAAAAGCCATTGCCGAAAAGATATTCCAAAGCCGAGTATCTTCAATATTCCACGAAATTTAAAAAAATGGGGGCAATTTGAACGGGGGGTGATTTCCACAGATGATTTAATGATGTCCGATCTCAGTTCGGAAATACAAAAGCGCGCTTTACAATGCTACCAAGACAATCGCCCATATTTCGATAAAAAAACCGTTTCTGAACTGCTAAATCTGTGGGAATATCCACTCGCTTATCTTGACTTTGAAGCAATTGATCACGTAATTCCCCGTTATCCGGGCGCACGTCCGTACCAACATATTCCTTTTCAATTCAGTTGCCATATCCAACGAACTCCCGATGCCGAATTAGAACACGAAGAGTTTTTATGGACATCACCAGATGATCCACGATCCGCATTCATCCACGAGCTGATCAGCAAAGTTCCTAAAAAGGGCTCGATTGTCGTTTACTATGCGCACTACGAGTCAAAAAGATTAAAAGAGCTAGCGGAAGATTTTCCCGAGTACAGCGAACAGATTATCGATATCAAGGATCGTCTAGTGGACTTGATGGATGTCATCAAGAAAGGTGTCTATTACCCCGAATTCATGGGGAGTTTCAGTATCAAGAAGGTGGCTCCGGCAATACTTGGGAAGACCGCGAGCTATTCTAACCTTGAAGTAGGAGATGGGATTGAGGCAATGTTGGCTTTCGAAAAAATCATTGCTTTGCCGAATGATACTGAAGAACAACAGAATCTCATAAACTTTCTGCGTAGATATTGTGAACAAGATACTTTGTTAATGGTAAAACTTTATCAGTGGTTAAAGAGTAAAATATCTAATAATAATTAAAAATGCATTTGGTAAATTAATGGAAATTTCACCCACTTATCCTGTAACTGAGGCCCAAGAGATTGATGAAGCCTTGAATATTCTAGAATTGGCTATTCGTTTGCAAACAGGATTTAGAGAAGGCTTTATTTCTGATGAATGCTTCCTAAGAAAAATGGAAATAAATAGAGATACTCACTCAATTTTCAATAATGAATATTTCTACAGTAAAATCCCCATTATAAAATGTAGATTTTCAAATCTTGTTCTCACTTCAATTGGTATAGTTGCATGCGCGGTAGATAGAGCATTAGACAAAAAGTTTGGAAGCAAAAACGCTGATGATCGATCTCAAGTTGGTTCACTTAGAAGTGTTATTTACATGATACGAAACGCATTCGCTCATGATCCATGCAATCCAATTTGGCGCTGTAAAAGCCAATATACCTTAGAGCCCTATGTCCTTACAATTGATACATATAAATCTGATCGTATAATATTTGGTGAAAATGTTCCTAAAGCATTGACGTTTGAATTCGATTTTAAAATGTTAAATGAGCAGGGCTTAAATTTTGGACATTTTTATGCCTTGGATGGATTATTTCTTTTATCTGAATATGCTCAAAAACTAGTTTAACCTAATAAAACGTGGTGCAACCGCGGTGCAACGGTGCACCATTTCAACAATCCTCAACCCGCAAAAACCATTAGCAAAATAACTCTTTCCTATTTATCATCATACTCATAGCGACTGGATGGTGTCGGTTAAGTCGGCTTTCTCCCGCCCTCATAACCCGCTGGTCGCTGGTTCAAGTCCAGCTTGCCCCATCATTTTTTTCAAATGAGGTAATTTTACTATGAAATATTTTTTATTTGGCTTACTTAGCCTACTCACTGTTCAACTTCAAGCTCTCGAATTTGAAGTTCAATTGGACAATGAACAGGTCACTGTGGTGCGCGTAAAAGTGATGCCCAATGAAGAGATCGGTCTCCATCGCGATGAATATCCTCAGGTTGTCTACGCCCTTCAAGGTGGTGTCATCACACGCTTAGAAGCTGATGGCTCTACCACTGATGTGGAATTTCCTACAGGTCAAGCCGTTTATCGAGAAATAGATCCCCCAGGGGAACAACATAGTGCGATTAATAACTGCTCTCACCCAGTGGAAATCATTAGCGTTCGGATTAAACAATCCTAAGGGACTAGTGCAAACTTCTGATTGCTTTTTCCACAAGCTCTGGTTCAAGATTTTTTTCACTCTTGCGGACATTCAGCATCGCAAGTTACAATCATAATTTTTAGATCAAATCATGAGTAATGAAGCAGCCTTACTCCTTATAGAGAATCGTCTTGAGTAATTTTTCACTTACACACTTTGGTGTCAAAGCCATTTTTTTAACCCTTAATCTCCATTACAGCTTTCCTGTTTTGGGAAGTACTTTACATACAAAAGAAAACATCATGGGCGTAACCACATCTTTCATTGACTCTTCACAGGCATGTTATCGTCCTGATAACAGTGCTATTGAGATTATTAATAAATAATTTGAAGATTTTGAAATACTTGCTAAATCAGAGAAGTGGGAAGAAATTATTTCTCAAGGCACAGCTGCTTTGAAAGCTGCTGCAACTACTCGTAGAACAAATGATGAAGCAAAAATTTGCGCTCAACTTACTTCAACAGCTTTTTACTTAGGTGACTACACCTTGGCGCTTAAGCATGCTAACCGTTGCCACGAGTTATCAGAAGAGTTTGTAGACCCGTCTCTCTTTATTCGGGCTCTTTATTTAGAATCCGCCGTTCATCGAGCTTTAGCAGGAAAAAACATTAATGAACAAGCTCAAAAAAGATCTTATCAACTGGCTGTTACAACTGCAGAGGTGGCAATTCAAGTTTACTTGAAAAGAGACAGTTGATAATGAAAACTTAAAAGGGAAAGTGTATTTTAACTTGGGAGCAGCACACGCTGATAATCCAAAGGGCGATCTAGAAAAAGCTGCGACATGTTACGTTACAGCTCTTGAGTGTTTCAAAAACGTAAACGCTGTTGATGATATTATTCGTACCAGTATTCGATTAGGCAAGGTGTATCTCCTTCAAAAAAAGTATAATCTTTCTCAAGAAATAATCGACGAAGTTAGACCTCAAATATCGAGTGAACGACTTGCAATGCATACTGATTATCTAGAAGCACAGCTGAAATTT
>JAJFMB010000124.1 GCA_021772355.1 Chlamydiota bacterium
GAGCCTCTTTTCACCCCACCCCATTAGCAATCTATTCCCGCTTTTGTCTATGCTTTCTAAGCTTTCGCCTTGGGTTAAGTTCTCTGAAAGGCGAGGATCATCTAAAAGTGCCTTGAACTCTTTTAGGGACTGGTTGAGAGGAGAAAGCACGGCATCAGAAAAGCTGGTGATGCAAAAAACTGCAATAAACAAAAAAGTGTATTTCATGGTTTATCCAACGGTATCAAATGAGATCATCAAACATGATGACATGATCATCAGGAGAGAGACGAGAAACATTTGTCTGCCCCATTGTCGATCATTTGTGCTTTTAAACCCTTTTAAGCTGATTAATAGCCAGCCTAATCCAACAGCTGTTGTTACAAGAAGGTAGGTATAACCTGTATAGTGATAAGCAGTGAGCATTGTGGAGGCAAGTATGAAGCCGATGATGTACAGAGTCATATGGATTTTAGCTCTTTGCATTCCTTTTTGGATGGGTAAAACAGGTATGTTTGCTGCTACATAATCGTCAAAGCGAAAGACGGCAATAGCAAAAAAATGAGGCATTTGCCATAGGACCATTATGGCAAAGAGAATAAGAGCGCCTAAATCGAATCGATTGCTCACTGCACAATAGCCGACAACAGGGGGGATGGCTCCGGCGATACTGCCGATAGCTGTGCCATAAATCGTGCGGCTTTTCCAGAAACTATAGAGGACCACATAGACAAAAAAGCCAATGGCTGCGACTGAAACAGTTAAGATATTGGTTGTATAGAATAAAATCGCATTTCCTAAAATCGCGAGCAAAAGAGCAAATGCGATGCCTGAGCGCACAGATATGCTTCCGGTCACAAACGGGCGGTCTTTGGTGCGTTGCATTTTACTGTCGATGTGGCGGTCGATATAGTTATTGAAGACACAGGCGGAGGCAATCACGAAGGCAAGCCCTGCTAATGTGGACAGAAATAACAAAATATCGATAGTGCCTTTTGCTGCCAGAAAAAAGCCGGCAGCTAGAGTAATGAGATTGCCGAGGATGATACCCGGTTTTGTTAGAAGGTAGTAATTAATCATGAGGCATCCACGTCATCATTCTTTCGTTTAAATCATACATGATCCAAAGCGATCCTATAGCGACAATAAGGAGGACGATGACCATAAAGTAGAAAACTACAGTTTCCCATCTTGGTTTCTCCTCATCTCCGACATGCAAGAAGTATTCTAGCTGGCAGAGCGCCTGGACAACGGCAAGGATTGAGATGGTAACTATAAGAGTTTTTTTAGGAAGAATGTTTGAGATGACCAGAAAAAAAGAGATCAATGTCAAAAGAAGAGAAGAGATAAATCCTATTAGGTAGGACCTGTAGGAGCCATTCCACTCTTTTTTTGTTTCTTCAAAGCTAAGATCTTCGCTCATATTATATCACTCCCATCAGGTAGACGAAGGTAAAGATAAATACCCAGACAACGTCCAGGAAATGCCAAAACATACTAAACAAGACTAACCTTCGGAAGGTCATGATGTTGATGCCGATGAAATAGACTTGTAACATCATTATTGTCATCCATAATAAGCCACAGGTGACATGCAATCCGTGCGTGCCGACAAGGGCAAAAAAGGTGGATAAAAAAGCACTTTGCGTCCAGCTGTGCCCTTCTTGGACAAAGTGATGGAATTCGTTTATTTCGAGCGCAACAAAGGAGGCGCCTAACAGAAATGAAATCAGTAACCAACCCAGAACTTTGGTTTTGTCATTGCGAAGAGAGGCTAAGATTCCCAAACCGCATGTGACGCTGCTAAATAGAAGGATCATTGTCTCGATAAAGGCTGTTGAAAGACTAAAAAGTTCTTGTGAGGTGGGACCCCCAAAGTTATTGTCATGCAAGACGGCATAGGTGATAAAGAGCGTTGCAAACAAAATGCAGTCGGTCATGAGGTACATCCAAAAACCTAAGACGCATTTCGAGAATGTGTCTTGGTGAGGATCGGGGATACTCGTATCAGGATGGCTCTCGGGAAGATGACGGATAATGAGTGATCTCATGTGGTTTTTAGCCTCCTTGCATATTCCGCTTCTGTATTTTCAACTTCTTGGGCAGTGATGACGTCAAATTCTTCTTTTTCGGTTAGTCTAATGATTATACAGGTGAGCATACCGACAAAGCTGATGATGGCAAGCCACGTGATAAACCAGGTCATTGCAAAACCAAACACCAAACTTAATCCTCCAATATAGAGAGCTAAGGGGGTGTTTTTAGGGAGGTGAATGTCTTCGTACTTTGGTTCAGGGGGAGTGACCCATCCCCGCTTGATTGCCCATAGAGGATCGAGTTGATCCACAGTAGGGATGATGGCAAAGTTATAGATGGGAGGAGGGGAGTGCGTGGCCCACTCTAATGTTCTTCCATTCCAAGGATCTCCCGTAAGATCTGCATTCTTCTTACGATCTCTGATACTGGCATACAGACCGTATAATTGTATCGCAGCTCCAGTCATAATGATCAACGCTCCAACTCCTGCAAGGAGAAAGAGTGGTTGCCATCCAGTTGCTGCTTCGTAATGGTTAAGTCGTCTGGTTGCTCCCATAAACCCGAGCATATAGAGCGGCATAAAAGCGAGTAAAAACCCTGTAAACCAGCACCAAAAGGCGTATCTGTTCAGGTTTTCACATAATTTAAATCCAGTGTATTTGGGAAACCAGTATGTGAAACCGGAGAAAAATCCGAAGAGTACGCCACCGATAACCATTCCATGAAAGTGGGCAATAAGGAAAAGGCTATTGTGAACTTGATAGTCCACAGGTGGTGCGGAAAGCAACATGCCCGTCATCCCTCCGACACTAAAATTCAATACAAAGGCGAAGAACCACAACATCGGAGACTCAAAATGGACGCGTCCTCGATATTTTGTGAAGAGCCAATTGAAGATTTTAACCCCTGTCGGGATAGCGATCAACATAGTCGTTATAGCAAAAAAAGCGTTAACCCCCGGGCTTGCACCCATTGTAAAGAAGTGATGCACCCAAACAAGAAATGAAAGCAGAGTGATAAGAAGAAGAGCCCAAACCATAGAGACGTATCCAAACAACCGTTTTTCGCAAAATGTCGGAACAACTTCAGAGAAGATACCGAAAATTGGCATGATGAGAATATACACTTCAGGATGTCCCCAAGCCCAGATGAGGTTGATGTATAACATCGGATTGCCGCCGCCCCCGGCCGTGAAAATCTTCATTTCTAGATAGCGGTCCAAGGTGAGTAAGTAGAGTGTCGCTGTTAAGATGGGGAAAGCGAAAATAATGAGTACCATCGTGCAAAGGGCGCTCCAAACAAAGATCGGCATTTTCATAAAGCTCATGCCGGGGCAGCGCATTTTTAAAATAGTCACCAAAAAATTAATTCCCGAAATGGTGCTTCCTATCCCGGCAATCTGCAGAATCCAGATCCAATAGTCCACTCCTTCGCCCGGACTAAACTCCAGTCCGGAGAGAGGGGGATAAGCCAGCCATCCGCAAGCAGAAAATTTTCCAACTGCTAAGGAAACAAGCGTTAGCATAGCTGCCGAAGCAAAGAGCCAAAACCCTAAAGCATTGAGAAAGGGGTAGGCGACATCTCGCGCACCAATTTGCAGTGGGACGATTAGGTTCATAAGACCAAAGAGAACCCCCATGCCGACGAAAAAGATCATTGTCGTGCCGTGTGAGGAGAATACTTCCTGAAAATGCTCAGCAGAGATGAAGCCGAAAGATTCTCCGACAGACATTGCTTGTTGTAAACGCATCATCAGAGCATCGGCAAATCCTTTCATAAACATGATCAGAACGACGACAATATACATCACGCCAATTCTCTTGGGATCGACAGTCGTGAGCCACTCATTCCAGAGCCATTTCCATCTTTTTAGATAAGTAATCAGGCCCATTAGTGCGATGCCGGAAACCACCATTCCTAATACTGCCATGGTTTGGCTGTCTTGGTGTTGAAATGCCTCTAGTGTCAGTCTACCGAACATAGTTATACTCTTTTAGGGTGCATGAATTTCATCATGATTTGTTCGAAGAGATCACTCTCTTCTAAGTGGAATTGTTCTGCCGGGTTGTTTTCGCTTGGTGCTGCAAGCTTTTGGTACTTTTCAAAATTGAGTCCTTCTTCAGATTGCTTGGCGGATGCGATCCACTGCTCAAACTCCTCTTGGGTTGAGGCGCGCGTGATGAAGTGCATTCCGGCAAACCCTACACCGCTAAGGTTGGCTGACGAGCCTCTAAAGTCCCCTGTTTTATTCGCAATAAGGTGTAGCTCTGTTCTCATTGTTGGCATCGCATAAATTTGTCCACCAAGATCGGGAATCCAAAACGAATTCATAGGAGCATCGGATGTGATCTCAAAATGAATCGGAGTTTCAGCGGGGATTTGAAGAAAGTTGAGGCTTGCAATCTGCTCTTCCGGATAGATAAACAACCACTTCCAATCCATCGCAACTACTTGTACAGTCAGTGGTTTCTTATCTGACTCTATGGGTCTGTAGGGGTCTAGTTGATATGTTTTGAAATAGGTGATGACGCAGATAATCACAGTAAAAACAAGAGGAATACCCCACCAGATATACTCTGCAAGCTTGTGGTCTACTAAATCGGGGTCATACGTTGCCTTCGTGTTATCTACCCGATAGTGCCAGGAAAAATAAAAGGTTAATAGATAGACAGGGATAATGACGAAGAGCATGATGACTTGAATAAGGATCAGTAAGTCACGCTGCTCCACGCCAATCATTCCACTCGGGAATAGGATTGCGATGTATTTGTGAAACTCATAGATTTCTAATGGTTGCATCGCCAGGATGAGCAAAAGGATCAATCCCGAAAAGAACAGCATGTAAGAGACAGGTTTTTTAGGTAGGTGCATCGCTCAAATCTTTATTATAGTTTCTGAGACAATACCACATCTTATTTGACGAATGTCAAGAAAATAATAGTCCCCTTAAAGATCTTGATGTCGTATTACAAAAAAAATCTCTAGAGCTACTTCTGCAAAAGAGTATCAACCCACCCTTCAGTTTCCTCGAGCACTTCTTCATAAGTGATTTTTTGGGCAAACTCTTCGGAGAACCTATCCTTAACGGCGAGATAGCACTCTTTCCCCTCTTCGAGCATGGCTGTATAGAAGTTAGAGACTTCTTCTTCACTAGTCTCAGGGTGACCTTTTCGGTGTAGTAAATAAATTGGGCTGTTGATGGATTTCACACAAAAAATTGGAGATCGTGTGGCTAAAGCATGATCGTCTTCGAGATCCACATCATAATTTTTTTCTTTTAGGTCTTCGTGCTTGGATAAATCATAGGCACCATTAGCGCAAACGATGCACTTGAGATCATTGCGCTGCGATGACAGAAGTACTGCGCCCCAGCCTCCTAAGCCAAAACCCACAATGCCAAGCTCTTGTACTTGTAGTTCGTCTTTAATTGCGTTAATTGCAAAGTGCAACGATTCTAGAACGAATGGACCACACAAGTCATTTTTTCCCGTAGAATCTCCATGTCCAGGCATGGAAATCGCAGCTACGGTGTATCCTTTATCATACCAGTAATCGAACCAAATTTTGGTAAACCCTTGCACACCATTTCCTGATGCACCATTTAGAAACACGACAAGTGGAGCCTCTTGTTGCTCTGATTTTTGTAGATAAATCTCGATCTGATGCGTGGGAAAAGGGGAGGGAATGATGTGAATGTTTTCTTTATCAGGTGTCATATAGGTAAATTGTCGTTGAGCGTGATCTGCATAAGTAAAAGAAGCAAAAATAAAAGCAGACATTTGGATAGAAAGGAAAAGTCGAACAATCATGTTAGTCATAAAACCTCGATAATTAAATTTGAAGTTTAAATATTAGAGTTGAATCTACTGACATGTCAACAAGAAATTTTCACATCTCTTGGGCGATATTTGCAACAAGGCCGTTTCCTAATATAATGCAGTCACTTCAGTGATCAAACTTGTAATATAGGCTGAAAAGTAACCGCAGTATTTCTCTTGGATCTCTCTTTTTTTCCAGTCTTGGCCTGTGATGATGCTGCGACAATCTGAGCTCCCGCACTGACACGGGAATGAGCCAGTAACATTGTCCATCATGGCGTAATCGACGGTGAGCTCTTCTCCGGCTTGAATATCGTGAATGGCGATAAAAACGATATCGCCCCTTATACCCAGATTGGGATTACAGGAGTGGTTCAAGCACATCATACTTGCTTCATAGTCGTGTTCTCCTGTGGGAGCAATAAATAAGTCATCGGCGATTTGCATCTCTGCGTGTAGATTTGTGCTTAAGGCAGACAGTTGTTCTCTCGTCACGACTTCTCCACCCTTAATAGAGACGATTTCGCCTTTATGAATATTTTCTACAGCAAACATGCCGCGACCGTGGATGGAACTTTGCGTCCCTTTTTGGACTTTTTGAGAAAAATAAGATTTCATGGTAAAAAAGCTAGCATAAAAGAGTGCTAAAAGGCAAGAGATGATCTCTCTACGAAAGCTTTGCTAGTTGGTAGAAGATTCTTTCAGCATTTTCAAAGCGGATTCTCGCTCCATTTTCATTGAGAGCAATGTAGAGTTCATCTGCAGATTTTTTGTTTTGATAGACAGAGGGATTAAGACATAATGCTTCAAGTGCAAATCTGGGATCACTACCCCTATTGCCACTAAAATGAGGATCTGTCAGATTCTCAAGAGGGGTGTTAAAACATGGATGGAGTTTTGGGGAAACACCATAGCTATTTGAAGGAGTCCAATTACCCCTAAACTCTCTTTGTCTTTTGTCTAGTTCTATTTGCCAATTTTTATAGTCTTTAATGCCCGCGTCAATTCTTGCTCCATGCTCGACGAAGAATTTTGTTAGTAGTAACTTATTACCAAGAGTGCAAAAGAACAGTGTTTTGTCATTGTCTTTATCAATCTTAGCACCGAAATTTAGGAGAAGTTGAGCTGTTTCAATGTTTTTAGAGTGTGAAATAGCCTGGGTTGCCAACTGCGTTCTTTTTGTATGATCTTTCTCCAGCATAAGTACATAAGTTAAAACTCTGCGCTCTCCTTCTTCAGCAAAGTGCTGACATAATGTTCTTGCCAACCCTTTTGTTATTTGAAACAATCCGGCCTTTGCGCCACCACAAGGCCATACCGACTGATAGATGTTTGCGCCTAAAGACAATTGAGAAATTTTTTCGTCACAAGATTTAGAATTTAGTGCCTCTTGAAGTCGATAGCCTTCCGGATTTCTAATAGTTAGAAATATTTTAATGGAAACGGCACTTATTGCTGCAATGCAAAGAGCCAAAGGCAGGTTGCTAAATGTTATGGCCGCGGCACATCCAAGACCAAGAACCCCAACTGTTCCAAAAAGCAATGAAATCCCAGAAACAATCCGGTTATTGCAGAAATTTTTTTGAAATACATTTCGTGCTATTGCGGCAATATCTTCATCTACTTTGAAGGGAGTATCTTCACTGGGATTTAGTAGAGTGTCAATGTGATGAATAGCTGCTTTTACAGTTACGTCGTTTTGGGATAGTAGTGGATTTTGAAAAGTAACCATAATTAATTTCTCTACTAGAAAGTTTTTTTTATGGAATACTATAGTTAATATACTGTTATCTGTCAAATAATCATATTTTCATTAACGGTCTAGGTTGTAGGTTAACAATTCTTGATCTACACTGATCTAGTATAAGAAAGTTGGAGTCGATTGTGAAAAAGTTGTTACTGTTAGGGATTATTGCCACTCTCGTTGTTGCATGTGGGCATCAGGAGCAAAAGGGGAATATCAAATTGTTGAAAGAAATGTTTAGCGAGATGGTGGTACAGAAAGATGCCTCTTTAATTCCAAAGTACTACCACGAGGATTTTTTGCTTTATGCTAACGGGCAACTGATGAACTATAAAAAATATTTAGAATTTCACGAAGCGATCTATCAAACTCCCATCCAGTATCAAATAGCATATGATGAGGAAACCCTTATTGAACAGGGCAACAAGGTTGCCGGCAGAGTATGGATTACAACCAGCAGACCCAATGAATCTCCTCAAAAAATAGAAGTCATTCTGATTGCTAAATACAAAGACGGTAAAATTTATCGACTATGGGAGTTAACCTATCCTGACTGGTCAAAGCTTCCGGCCTTTGAGTGACAAGTTGAATTCTTAAGTTTTTAGCATTCATAGCTCTTATATAGGGGGATTAGATTATTATTTAGTTGGAGTTGTCAATAAGGGAAAAAGCGTTTTCCCAGAATTTGGCATCTAATTTATGTTTAGATTCAGATAATGATACTTTAAGTGCCATCCACCAAAGATGTCTTGCTTTTACAAAGAGATCAATTGCTATATTTTCCGCGTCGTTCAATTTTCGAATGGACTGGTAACCTTCTAAAAATGAGTTCCATAATTCTTGATTCTCTGACCCTCGACGCCACTTAAATGTGGCAATATCAAAAATACGGTATCCAAAAGCACAAAATTCAAAATCAAACATGGTGAGATTGTTATCATTGGTGAAATATTGATTATAGCCGTGAATATCTCCTGCAATAATCCCGTAATTTAGCTTATCAATTTCCAGAACTGAAAATTGTGACATTAACTCTTTGACTACTTCGTCAAGAAGAACGCATTTTTGTTCATCAATATTTTTTAAGAAAGATTTGATTTGTTGGGAATTGTGAATAACGAGATGATCAATATCCAAATGCGCTCGATTAAGAGGAGTCGTAAAGTTGTCAGAAATTATATGAAGCTGAGCCAAAGCTTTACCAAGAATATAAGCTTGCTCCGTATTTATATCGGTTGTTCCTTTTGCGTAACTAAATAGGGTTACGTAACGAGGACCTTCAGGTGCTTGTATTAAACCATAGAGTTCATTGTCTAGTCGACGGATAGGATACGAAACGGGAACCTGATGTTGAAATAAATATTCGAGCCACTCTAGTTCGAACTGAAATTCAGTATTCGTTAATGTTATATATTTATCAGCCCTTGAAAGCCTCAAAATATATTTTTGCTCTTGAGTTTCAACTAAATACATATCATTAATTCCAACACTGATAAGACTAGCTTTTATTGGTTCATCAACGAAGTAATGTTTTTTTACGATCTTTTGGACTGTAGATGAATCAACCAATGAGGTGACTATTGAGAGTTCAGATTTTTCTAGATCAAAGGTTTCTTTTTTGATGTTTGAGAATGAGAAAAAGGTTAACACAATAACTGGAGAAACAAAAAAAATAAAAATGTTTTTTAAAAATTGCATGGTGTCCTAAGAGATATATTCGTTCAATTACATAGAGTCTATTGCAGGGCTTGAAGAAAACATCCTAACTATCTAAAGCCTTATTTACCAGTGCTATAGTGTAATTTTTGTAGGATTCCTGAAAGGAGGCTTAACTAAGAATTTGAAGCTGTTTGGATAAACTTGTTTGCTCATCTTGTGAAAGTGTGGGAGCAATACCATGCCATGCCGCATTAAATTTTTCGGGCTGAATCTCTTTAATATCTGATAAAAATGCCAGTCGATCAGAAGGGTTCATATGAGGAAAAAGAACTTTCATCATCCCAATCATTTCTTCGGGTGTCATTTTCTTGTACGTTGGAGCCTCTACTTGTTTTAATTCTTCATCGGTGTAGAGTCGCTGTAGCTCAGGGAGAAGCATGGTTTCTTCTTCATGCAAATGAATCAGGTTATCTGCCACAAATTTTCGATACGTCAAATAGAGTGTGTATCCAATGGACACTTTTTCCTCATCTGTCGGGGCATTGGAAATGCTGTTGATGATGCCCTGAATTTTAAGAAGTTGCTCGTCTTGGTGAGCATGGTCTTCTTCAGCGTGTTCATGGATTTTCGAATGCCTGTTTTTTAGCAATGTGTGCAACCGATCATTTTCATATTGTGCATGCCCATTTAGCATGTCTGTCAGAGATTGGAATGTCTGTTCGACAAGAATAATCTCTTGGGGATTACGAAAATCAGTTTTGGCAATCAATCTTTCCAGGTCATTTAGAGCTGAACTGACATATTTATGTTCGCGATAAAGTTGATATCTCATTTTTTTATCCTTTCAAAATAATCGTTAAATCCTTTTTCCAGCCATTTTTTAAGAGTTCCCTTTCCACTTAAGGTCCACTGGATAACCAATCCATGACGGAGAGCATCTAACTCCCAGGTGATGGTATTTATATCAACAGATGTTTCTAGTTGATTGGAAGATTGACCCTCTTGAAGCAATTCTTGAATGCGTTGTCGCAGAGACTCAAACAAATGGCGGGCAACTGGATGAAGATTTGGGTCGGTCATGTCGAGTTTTAACACGCCTAAGCTGTTGGCAATGTCTTGACGCGATCCAAAACCTTCAGGCACGGCGCTTAACAGATGGATAAGTTCTTGATTCCAAGTTAATTTTTTCTTTCTTAATTCATCTAAGTCGCTTCGTAATTTAATATTTGCCTGTTTTGCCGCGAGAATAAGTAATTGTTGCTTGGATCCAAAGCGCTGCAAAAGTGTAGCGGGAGCTAAACCAACGGCTTTACCAATGTCAGATAGAGTAAACTTTTCAGGTCCCTGCTCGCTGATGACCAACATAGCTTTCTCTAATACAGAGTGATCATCGATGTTTTTCTTCTGAGCCACAAAATTTGCCTCTTGTTTTTGGATAAGAGTATGAATGAACGTTCATTTATATTCAAGAGGGAGTTGATCTAAAAAAGGTGTTGAAAAAGTAGTTTTTGAAGACCATTTCCATTAGTAAATTTTAGTGATACTTTTGGAATCTCCGGTTACTGGGGAGTACACTTCGAAATCTTGACTGGCTAGGCCTCTCTCAAGAGCATTCAACCCTCTCAAAATCAATATAGTAAAATTCACTTGAAAATAATGTATCCCAAAGGATACAATAAGGTTGTATGGATGAAATAGAAATCGAACTCTACGAAACTGCCACTGGCAAGCGACCTTTTGAGATCTGGATTAAAGAGATCAAAGAGATCCATACCCGGGC
>JAJFMB010000125.1 GCA_021772355.1 Chlamydiota bacterium
TGATAATTGTCTTTAATCGCAAACATTCAAATTATCTTAGATATAGTAAAATAAAAAAATACCAAATAAAGAAAAAAATACCAGACTAAGTATCACTAAAAAAGGTGAGCTATAAGAATCACCGCACAACAGTTTCAAGCATCTTTGCTTTTTTAGTTGGTTTCAGTTGATTTGCCATATAGGGTATCAGCATCAAGAACTAACACATTGGATGAAAGATAGGGAATAATTAACAATTTCTTTCCCCGTTAAAGGGACAGGATCAACATTTCTGGGGATAAAATCGATTTTGCGCGTCATGCAGCAGCTCGGTTTGCCCGTCTCAAGTAGACCATTCACTAACATTATTCCAAGTTTTCCAGATCTTAACTAGATCTATGTTGAGGAATGTACTTGTATTCTACCTGGGGGTATGGTGATTTTCAAAAATTTCTGCGCATTTTTTGAGTCCTAATAAAGCAGGATTAATACCCGAAGTTATAGTAGAAAATTCAGCAAGAAGTCGGGGATTTTCAGAGGTGTTAGGCTGAAGTTCTACTTTACTAGTAACAGCGCTTCTCACTTGACCATCTCCGTTAAGCATTACAATGCTGTGGGTGGTTCGTAACGTCCCGTAGAGGACTTGCTCTTCAAAGGAAACAGATTTAAATTCGTCGAGGGTAATATTACGCAACTCAAAAGTTTCGTCAGTATTCTTTGGTTTCAAACTAAGAGTGCACCCTTCGGCAAAGGGTTGATTATTTGGAGGATGACATGCGTCAACTCGTTCATCCCATAGACTCCAGGAAGAAGGATCCGCAAGATACTTCCAGATAGAGTCAGGACAGCAGTCCATTTCTTGAGTGGCAGAAAATGAATACATATATATTCCTTAGTAACTATTATCGAATCTTAGTGGGGACTAAAGTTCTCTGTTGTAGGAGTGCAAAGAGACGAAGTGGTAGCCCTTCAGGCGACACTCTTCGATCCTGCAGAGTTGACTAAGATCGCGCCATTTGAGTTTTCGGATTTTAGCTTGATCAGTGCGGTTAAAAACAAAGTGAAAGTAGATTTCATACTCGGAAGGAGCACAGATATTGAAGCCGTGTTTGGGTTTGGAGGAGTCGATAAAGGCGTGCCAAAAAGGTTTTTGATGGGCTGTTTCAACAAGAGAAAAAAGATCTTCTAAGACGGCGCGCTGAAGTAACATATGGTGGCACACGCCGGATAGTTTGGGTAGGGCGTTGATTTCCGGAAGCAGTTTGTGCATATGATTGTGGTACGCGAAACATTCATTATGCGAGGGGTTGTAGAGTCCATTGCCCTCTTCATCGAGAAATGAAACAGGATGCAAAAAAACGGTATCAGCATCAAGGACTAACACATTGGATGAAAGATCGGGAATAATGAAGGGAGCGTATAATTTTAGGAGTTGCTGGTAGATCCATCCGGCTTTTGAGGTTTCAAGGTTTAAATAGAACTCGGCAAGCTGGGGTTTTCCCATAAGGCGAGAGGCAACGTCGAGCTTGGTAAACGGAAACTGCGCCTCATCAAACCACTCTGCCTGATCAGTGTAAGGGTGTGAGGACACAACAATAATGCGGCCAATGCTCTCTCCATTTTCTCTAATGCCATCGATGCACAAATTTAAAATAGGGATGTCTTTGTGGTGACAGGGAATAATAACGTCAATGGGCTCTGAGGTTAGGGGATAGTGCGTTTTTTCTAAGGAAGCGTTTAGAAGGAAGGGAAGGAGAGTGAGGAGAGTGATTAATTTTTTCATAGCAGGCCTTTCTTAGTGGTTGCGGAGGTAGTGGTGAATGGCCACATAGTCATATCCTTCGTCGCGGTATTGTTCAATTTTTTGTAAGCTATTCTTATTGTCCCACTTTAGTGAGCGTATTTGAACTTGGTCAGTTCTATCGGTCGCAAAATAGTAATAGAGTTCATATTCAGAGAGTATACGCGTTTTAAAAATTTTCTTTTTGCAGAGTACTTGCCAAAGAGGTTTTTGATGATGTGTTTCAACAAGTGAGAAAAGATCATCCAAGATTTCTTTTTGGAACAGCATGTGATGGACAATGGGATTAACGGTAATTTCACTTAAACCAAGACCCGGTATACATCCCTTCATAAACAGAATGTGCGCTTTATCTCGTTGACACACACGCTCTTTTTTGGGTGATGCAGTCAAAAAACCGCAACCCTCAGTTGTTGTGAAAGAGAGTGGTTTAAAAAAAATGACATCGGCATCGACGATCAGGATGTTGGACGATATCTCCGGTATCACGTAAGGGGCATAGAGTTTCAGTAACTGTTGGTAAAGCCATGTGAATTGGTAAGGCTTTTTAGCGAGGAGCTTGTCGCCTATCACATCATGATCATTAGTGTAATGCGCGACATCAGATAGAGAAAAAGGAAATTCCTCCTCACTGAACCATTCCGCTTCATCGGTGATACGCTCTTTTGAAACGACAATGATACGTCTCAGATTGGCGATATTTTCTTTAATACCCGCAAGGCAATGCTCTAAAATTTCGCTATCTTTCACATGACAGGGAATGACAACGTCAATTGGATCCCCGGAAAACCGGTAATTAACTTTTTCAAGATCGGCAAAAAGAGAGAACGTAGCTATGAATGCACAGAGAAAAGCTATTTTTTTCAGCATGGCAGCTCCTTAAAAGGGCACCTTTAGGTTGTAAAAGCCACCTTTATGTTCGTTCATCAAATTTTTGTCAAAGAAACAAACACACACACCATTGAGAAAAGGGTCAATTAATCCAAAAATCGCGAGTTTTTCGCATCCAACAGAATCACAATATTTGTAATTCACAAACTATAATTTTCCAGGTTCTTTTTGTACACGTAATAAAGAGTATAGCCTCTTGTAACTCACAAACATTTACTTGTAAGACTTGGGTGGTTTTGTAAACCTCAACCGAAGGGGTAATGCTTGCATTATCCGCTGAGGTTGAGGCTAGTGTCGGCTTTAGCCGGCACTATAATTGGAGCGAGACTTGGTAGTAACGTGGTCAAAGAAACGTTGTGTTTTAAGGTCTTCTAATGATGCGAGGGGATTGTCCCCTCGCGCTCCCCTCTCCCGCCCTCAAGTGACGATGCTGCGCATCCTCACTTTCAGTGGCTTTGTCGAAAAAGTCTTTCGGTGATCTTTGGATAAAAACACTCATCTTTAAATGCTTGCGTTCTTGCAAATAGC
>JAJFMB010000126.1 GCA_021772355.1 Chlamydiota bacterium
TTCATTAAACACTTTCGGAGTCATCACACTGGCACCGGTCGTGCTTAGTCCTGATGCTGCTTCAAAGTACGCTTGCACAGGATTCGTCAAAGTCCCGCTAAAAAAAAAGGGAAGCGAGGCAATGGCCGGGGTTAAAAACCATATAATGACAACAGCTGCTAAACCTTCGCGGCGATACAAATGCCCAGTTGAGTGACGTCCAAAAAAATAACAAAGAGCCGCAAGTCCGAGGCAAAACGCAATGGAGTCAAGAAAATAGACCGTACTGTGCGGTTGAGGGTGATCACCCGGATCAGCCAAAAATTGAAAATAAAGCGCAATCCCCAGAGGAATCAGCATTGCTCCTGCAAAACCTAACAAATACAAGCTTAAAATTTTGCATATATCACGGTAATACATAAGGCTATCCGGAAATTGCTATTTGTTCACGTTTTAAACATCTTTGAGAAGATGAACTTATAGGTATTTTCATTAAAAAATCTTCTCAAATTCATGCACATGTTTTGGGTTAGCGATGACGATCACAGTATCTCCTGGGGATATAATCCGATCACCGTTAGCAACCATAATGCGTCCGCGGTTTTGAATCATCGCAATGAGTACATCTTTAGGAAGTAAAGGTCCGAGTTCTGATAGAGGAATCCCCACTACTTTAGCATCTTGAGACACGGAAATCTCCATCACTTCAGCTTGATTTTCATGAAGAGAAACTAAAGAAGTGACGGTTCCTGCAAAAATTTGTGACATAATGTGATCCGCAACACTAATTCGTGGGGAAACAGAATGGTTAATTCCCAAGCGGTATACCATCGGAACATAGCTCGGATTTGAAATAACAGCAACAACATCGCCACTGCCTGCTTCCTTAGCTAATAGAGCTCCCATTACATTCAATTCATCACTTCCGGTACACGAGACAAAAACATCCGACTGTCCAACTTTTTCCGATTGGAGAAAATCAAAATCGGTCGCATCGTGGTTAATTATTGTGCATTGCGGTAGTTGTTCGGCTAACCGACAGCACACATCATAATTCTTCTCGATTAGTCGTACATTTATTTGACGATGTTCGAGCATTTTCGCCAAATTTTGACCAACTGCAGAACCGCCAAAAATCACTGCGGAGTTAGTTGTTTTCTGCTTCAAACCTAAAAAGTGATGCACTTCGGTGATAGCATCGGTCTGACCAATAAAAGTCACCTCATCTCCTGACAAAATTACATCCTCACCATGAGGAAAAATCACCTTTCTCCCCTCTCGTAATATCAAGCCTATCATGACCCCTTCAGGAAGACCCAAATCACTTAATGCGATATTTTCCTTACGCCAATTTGGAGGAACCGATAGCGTACGCAACTGGACGGCGCCATGTGCAAAGTTTTCAATTGCAATAGAGCCTGGACTTAACATGTATTTCATAATTTCATTCGACACGAGAAGATCCGGACCGATAAAATGATCAACATCGAAAATATGAGCAAAATCTAATCGAGTTCGATTCAAATAACGATTATCTCGTACGCGCGCAATTGTGCGGGGATACCCCAACTGCTTAGCAATAGAGCAAGCAACAAGGTTTGTCTCATCATCGCTAGTTAAGGCAATCAAAAGATTTGGGGACAGCTCCAACAAATCCTCTAGAAGCTGCCAATCTGTGCCTAAGCCTTGACGAATTGCCACATCCATTGTCCAAGAAGCTTCTTCTAACTGCTTGCGATCCTTATCAATTAAAATAATATTATGCTGCTCTTTGGATAAAATGGATGCGATGTACCGCCCAATCGATCCCGCGCCTACAATAACAATCGTAATCATACAACTTTGAAATTAAAATTAGTCGTTCTCACACTATCAGATTCAACAAAAAGGATGAAGTATTTAGTTTAAGAACCTCTGATCATGAGCTGTTTTTCTTTACCAACCACAAAAAAACAACACGTCTTTACCGATAAAAATAGCTGTGCTCAATATCATGGTAAATTATTTTTTTGATTGTTTGTATTTTTATTCGTAAATCGTTATTATTCAATATTTAGTTCAGATTATCCAAAAGGTGGGATATGAAAAGGTTTTTCTTTGCTTTTATACTGTTAAGTACACTCTGTTATGCAGAATCTAACAAAGAAGAATTACAGGAAGGTTTAGCCTGTCCCTACATCTATCATTCAGTCAACGTGATCACAGGAGAGTACTGTGAGTCGGAGGTGGACTGTGTGCTACGCAATGCGTTTCCACTCCCTTTAAAACGCTCTTTCGACCACGCTACCTGGTCCTTTAACCAACCTAATTTTTTAAATAACTTGGATGATTCTTGCGATGTCATCAAAGGCTCTCACCATAAACTTATTTTCAAATACGACAGCAAAGATCGACTAAAAACGGTTAAAGTAAAAAATGAAGATAAATCAGCGACCTATGGATGGATGGAGTTCAACTACAAGAAACTTCCCCTTACTGACATTAAAGTGTGTGATGTAGAAACCCACGATGGCCAAAACGTGCGGTATATCTATCACAAAGATGAACAAGGTCGACATGGCAATTCCTTTCTAATTGATAGTGTCATTCCCTCCAATGGTCCTTCTCGCGAGTATACGTATTGCGCTCATCCTACTGAAAGAAAGATGTTGATTGAAGAGCGTCGTCTTCCTGAGGGACGTCTTCTCATCAATGAATACTATGACGGCGATGCGCGTTCTAAAACAGCAGGGAAAGTGAAACAGCAATTAGCTCCGGCAGGATTAGATGGGAGTACCGTTGTCACCACACGCTATGTCTATGGCGATCACTATACCGAAGTGTATGACGCTCTGAATCACAAAATGATCTATCGTTTTTCTGATGCGAAGCAATTAACTGCAATCGAGTCTTACAAAGAAGACGCTCTCTATCGTACTGAGCGTTTCTATTGGCAACAGGGAAAAAACGACATAAAACCCCTCCTCACCAGCAAAGTTCTTGAGGATGGTTGTGGAAACGTTGAACGTTGTACCGCCTATACCTACAACAAACATGGAAAGGTTGTACGCGAAACGCTCTATGGTAATCTATCCGGCAAAGAAATCTCTCCGATTACTATCGATGACAAAGGCCTTCCTTCCCATAGTGATTGTGAATCATTCAGTAAGTGGTTTGTTTACAACGACGACATACACAATCAATTAACTGCTGAAGGGGACGATAGTGGAGCAATTACTTATTATCTCTACAATAAGAGGACGAAACTTCTAACAGGAAAACTGCTAGGAACTACCAACCACATCCGCATCCGCGAATTTTATCACTATGATAAACACGGATTTATGGTTAAAAAAGTGATCGATAACGGCAAAACTCTTGATCCAGATAACTTTGAAGGAGTTACTGAAAGAAAGACCGTTGCTATTTCTCACATTAAGCAAGAGGGACCCTCCTTTAGCCTTCCCGAATCAATCGATGAATTAGCGTTTAACTTCATGACTGGGAAAGAACAACATTTCCATCGCGTTGTTCTCCACTACAACGCCAATGCTCAGGTTGTTCAGGAAGATCACTACGATGCTGATCTCAATTACTTACACTCTCTCTACAAAAGCTACAACGAAAAAGGGCAGCTCGTATCCGCAACTGACGCCGAAGGCAATATCTCTCACACTGCTTACGATGCCAATGGAAATATCATAGCCGTCACAACCCCTTCGGAAAATTCAAGCTATCGTTACGATCTTATGAACCGTCTGATCGGCGCAGAAAAATGGGATGAAAATCAGTGTCACACTTCTGAACTTTACCAGTATGACCTTGTCGGCAATAAAATCGCTTCTATCGACACATGCGGCAATACAACTTGTTTCCATTATGACGATCTTAACCGATTGATCCGCATTGACTCTCCACTTGTTTTGGATGGAATCGATACGCCGACACAACACGCTGTCGCTTATGAGTATGACATTTGCGATCGATGCATCAGCACGACTGACGGAAATGGAGACATCACAAGAAAGCGTTATAATGCGCGTAATCAGCCTATAGAAACGCTCTTTCCCGATGATACTAAAGAGACTTTTGAGTACAACCTCAATGGAACGTTAAGAAAAACTACTGATAGAATGGGCTTGACCACCCTTTATCAATACGACTACTTGCAACGCACCACATCGGTACGCGTCTACTCTACCGACGGTAAGCTCATCAACTCGAAAAAACTAACGTATAACGCGTTTAATTTACTCTCAACAACTGATGGAGAAGGAAAAACCACACACATTCATTATAACTGTTTTGGTCAACGCACCGGCATTACCGATGAATACGGCAATCTCGTCCATGAAACGCAGTTCGAAATTGATGGAGCAGGACAGATCACCGGAACCAAAATTCGCTACGGCGATCAACCTAATGAATTCACAATTATTCACGCCCTTTCTGATGAAAAGAAAAAACCGTCTGAAGTCCGCTATGAAGATGGAGATGGTCACGTACTAAAACAGTTGAAGCAGGAAGCCGCGCCCACCCCCTTCAAACCCCAAATCAGCTACGACTATGTCAACGACTTAGGACAAAACGCTACGAAAATCTCTACCACTGACGAATTGGGAATCACTACGGTAACAATTCTCGACGCTCTGGGGAGACCTTCCACAATTTTTACCCAGAATCCTTTTGGACAATTAATCCATGAAAAGCAACTGCGTTATGATGGGAACGGCAATAAAATCAAAGAAACTCATACTGTCATTACTCCGGAAGAAAGCGCATACGCCCTTACCAATACCTGGGAATATGGATTAAATAACCGTTTAGAAGCAGTGACTGAAGCTTCCGGTTCGTCAAAACAGCAAATCACTCGTTACTTCTACAACGGCCATGGAAAAATCGATACTATTGTGAAAACCGACGGTATTCAGCTTTTTCACGACTACAATACAGGAGGACAGCTCTCACACTTTTACGCCTCAGATGGTTCGTTTGATTACGCCTATGATTACGACTACCAAGGTCATATCACTCATATCCACGATCTGTTAAATCACACACACACCTATCGCACCTATGACGCCTTTGGCCAAATGACGCAAGAGCATCTCGGAAATGGATTAGTTCTGAAAAATGAATATGACCTCAACGGAAGACGCACTCAGCAAACATTACCGGATGGATCAATCGTCTCATACGATTATGACGCTGTCTATCTCAGGGCTATACATCGCTATTCCCCTCGACAAGAGCTTCTCTACAGTCACCACTACACAGACTACAACCTAAAGGGCTATTTAACCTCTGCCCAGTTGATTGGGAGCGCAGGTAAGCTGGAATATCAACGCGATGATCAACAGCGAGCAACACACATCTCCACACCATTCTGGTCGGAACACATTTCTGAAAATGGTTATGACTCAAAAGGTAACTTAACTCACCTCTCTATCGAAGATCCGTTAGGTGTTGATGAAATGGGTTTCTCTTATGATGATCAAAATCAACTCACACATGAAGCAGGCTCTATTGCCAACAACTATGAGTACGACAACATCCATAATCGTTGCAGCAAAAACGCAGATCAGTACGAGATCGACACTATCAACCAATTGCTTACTACAGATGATGCGCAATACATCTACGACAATAATGGAAATATTTCTAAAAAGTTTACTCTCAATCACTCCTTAGACTATCGCTATGACGCCCTCAACCGTTTGACTGATGTTATCAAAGACGATGACCTTGCCATACATTATCAATATGATGCATTTGGTCGCAGACTAACCAAAGAGATGCACACGTGGGACACTTCAAAACAGGATTGGATCTCATTACAAACCCTGCACTACATCTATGATGACGAGCGGGAAATTGGTGCTGTCGACGCAAAAGGAAATATTGAACAACTACGAATCTTAGGTCTTGGACACGGAGCCGAAATCGGAGCTGCGATAGCCCTAGAATTCAACCAAAAGATCTTTATCCCCATTCACGATCAC
>JAJFMB010000127.1 GCA_021772355.1 Chlamydiota bacterium
GCAGGGGATCTAGCCACCAAACCCCCATATAGGTGAAGGCGTGGAAGTATAACGGGGAAAGGGAAGCACCAAAGCATAGAACACCGTAGATGGCCATTGTTGCTGTATGCGTATGCTTAGGAAAGAGTGCAAGCATGTAAGGTGTTAAGATGGTTAACATGCTGCCAAAACCGAGACCTAAACAGAAAAGAGCGATCAGAAGTAAAATGAAACAGAGATTTTGATGGTGGAGGGTAAGGGTGGTAAGGGTAAAGATAAGTGTGGATAAAGCATTAAAAAGAAGAGCGAAGAGAAAGAGGTTGCGATGTCCCTTTTTTTCTTCAAACTTACCGCCAAAGTAAGAGATGAACAGCGCTGCGATGATCATGGGGATAAAAAGAATTACGTATTCGTGAGGAGTAAGTCCATGATAATCGGGGTTTGTGAGAAGAGTAGCGGCTGCCGGGTACATGACAAGGCAAATCCCTTGAGCAAAGGCAGCAACAAAGAGCAATATACATTTAGTTAGATGCTTCTCTTTCATATTCTGCATCAAAACATATAGTTGGTTTTTTATGCTACTAAGTAGGTGTAGCTATCGAGTGCTTGTTTGAATTTTTTTCGAAGCTTTGCGGCTTCTTGGTGATCAAGCAAACCCGACTTTAGTGATTTTTCAATGTGAAGACGTAGGCTTTCAATAAAGTCATTGGGTTTGTACTGCACAGAATGTAGGACATCTTTGATGGTGTGTCCTTCAATATAGTGGGTAATTTCCCATTGGTTGTTTTCGTCGAGATCGACTTGTATGATATTGGTATTGCCAAAGAGATTATGCAGGTTGCCTAATGTCTCTTGGTAGGCACCGACTAAGAAAATTCCAAGGTAGTAGGGTTTGCCGTCAAATTCGTGAAGATAAATATGGTCTCGAGGTTGCTGGCCGTTGGGAAACTGTGAAATTTGTCCATCACTGTCACAAGTGAGATCGGCGATGATACTTCTTTTAGTTGGTTCTTCGTGCAGGCGGTGCAAAGGAACGACAGGAAAGACTTGCTCAATTGCCCATGAATCCAGAAGGGACTGGAAAACAGAGAAATTACAGAAATAGGTGTCTGTTAAGTTGTGGTCTAATTGCTTCACTTCTTCGAGAATATTTTGGGCCTGTGTCGCAACGTGGCGAATTTTTACTTTGATGTAGCGGCATGTGCGTTCTGCATAAGCTCTTTCTCTAAGAGTGAGATTTCCCTGGATAAACTCTTCCACAATCCGTTCATTGAGTTCTAAAGCATCGTGTAAGCATTCCTGAAAGTTGTTTTGGTCAATATTGTGAAAAAGGAGGTAGAGGTTTTTTGTGATCTCATTTTCACTACATGGAGGTTGAATAGAATCTGGGACATTTGTGCGCGTTGTGGAATCGATCACTTGTGTTACTAATACCGAATGATGGGCAACAAGGGCGCGACCGGATTCGGAAATAATAATCGGATCATCAACTTCTGCTTTGCGACACGCTTCGCCGATTGCATAAACGACATCACGGGCGTACTCTTCGACTGAGTAGTTCATAGAGGAGTCATGAGAAACTCTGGAACCTAGGTAGTCAACAGCGAGCCCTCCTCCGACATCAAAGAAAGTGAGAGAAGGACAGCACTCTGCTAATACCGTATACATGTGTGAGGCTTCACGGAGAGCTTTTTTTACAGCAAGGATTTCAGTGATTTGACTGCCGATATGAAAGTGGAGAAGTTTGACCCAGCTGGTTTTATTCGTCGCTTTTAATTGATCTAAGGCGTGGATCATTTCGTCAGTGCTGAGTCCAAATTTTGCTAAATTTCCTCCGGAAGAGGCCCACTTTCCGCTTCCTTGACTTGTCGGTTTCATTCTAAAACCGATTTCTGCCTCGACGTTAAGTTGATTGGCGATGGCGAGAATTAAGGGAAGTTCTTGCAGTTGCTCCACTATGATAATGGCTCGTCTTCCAAGTTTTTGCGATAGAAGGGCAAGCTCGATGTATTCGGCATCTTTGTATCCGTTGCAAAGAAGAAGACTTCCCGGTGAAAAGGGGATGCTTAGTACGGCCAACAGCTCAGGTTTGCTTCCAACTTCTAAGCTTAAAAATTTGTCTTTTCCGGCTTGTTGAATGGTCTCCACGACATGTCTTTGCTGATTGACCTTGATAGGGAAGGCAAGACGGTAGGAGCTGCGATAATCGTAGGTTTGAATGGCCTCTTCAAACGCTTGGTAAATAGAAGCTATGCGATCGCGGATGATTCCCTGAAATCGGATGAGTATGGGAGGTTCGATCCCTCTTTGGATCAAGGATTGCGTGAGCGAGTAGAGATCACATTGTGAACCTATTTTATCAGGTTGTGCAACAACATGTCCTTGATCATTTACATCAAAATAATTTTCGCTCCAACCTTTAATGTTGTAGGGAGATTTTTTAAGTTCTTCTGTTGTTAAATTCATCTTCTGGTCATTTTTTTGCACGAATTTATCTGGTTCCTTTTTTTTCTACCATAAAAAAGAAGATTATGAATAAATCATGGTATGATGAATCGATTGCTTCCCGTTACTTTATTATTTCTGAGTCTTTTTTCTTCTGTTTACGGAGCTTATACAAAATTTTCTGCACTAAGTGAAGAAAGGCATGAGGAACTAGCAGAACACATTTCTAGTGGTGATCATAAAAAGGAAACATCTCTTTTAAAGCGAAAACACCTGCTGGGAGGTTGGGGAGGAGTACGTGAGTGGCTTTTAGAACGAGGGATTACTACCACCTCTTCTTATGTAAATGATGCCTTGGGTAACCCTCTTGGAGGGGAGAGTCAGGGATTTACTCAGACGGGATCCTGGGGACTGGATTTTAGAGCTGATCTCAAAAAGATTTTTGGATGGTGCGGGGCAGAATTTTATACCTCGGTTCTTTGGCGTTCAGGGACTAGTCTTTCAAAAAAATTCATCGGAAACCAGTTTCCTGTTCAGCAGGTGTATGGTGGTCAAACTGTTCGTTTAAATGAGGTTTATTTTCAGCAGAGGCTCCCTAAAGGGGATTTCATGTGCCAAATCGGCCGTTTAGATGCCGGCAATCACTTTTTACAAAATCCTTTGTATTATAAGTTTGTTAGTAATGCCTTCTGCGGTAATCCGATTGGTGTATTCTTTAATTTTCCGGCTTTCACAGCCTACCCTAATCCCACATGGGCAGCCTATATGGAGGTGAAGCCCACTCCAAAATTTTTGGTGAAGTTTGCTGTATTTAATGCTAATAACCGCATATTTAAAAATGCCTACCATGGTCTGAATTTCACTTTCGATAATAACTTTGGGGTTCAGTGGATTACGGAGTGGGGTTATTTGCATCAGCAGCAAAAAGAGGATAGGGGACTACCTGGTAACTATAAGGTGGGCGCCATGTACCAAACCGGTACTGTTGCTCTTTTCGACGGAGGGACAGTACGAGGGAACTATTTCTGGTATCTGCATGTTGATCAAATGATCTACCGAAAAGGGGGGCCGGAGTCAAAGCTTGGGGCAACACCTTTTGCTGTTGTGTTATTAACACAAAATGACCGCAATCTTTTCCCAGTGTTTTTCACCACTGGATTAGTTTACAAAGGTCTTATTCCAAAAAGAGAAAAGGATGATACAACCTTTGGTGTCGCCTACGGTTCTTACAGTAGCTCTTTAAGAAAAGTGCAGCGCGAATCGAGAATGAGAGGCGTTGTGGGACCATTTGGAGATAAGTCTCAAAATTATGAGATGGTGATAGAGCTGAACCACTGGTTTCAAGTGACTCCTTGGCTTTCTATCATTCCGGATATGCAGTATATTATTAAGCCTCGCGGATTGAGCGATGTTCCCAATGCCCTTGTCTTCGGAGCGGAGATAGAGATCGAAATTTAATAAGGAAAGATATGAATAAACTTATGTTTGCTCTTAGTTTCTCTTCTTGTTTGCATGCGGTTGAAATTATCGGACATAGAGGGGCGCCTTTTGATGCCCCCGAAAATACCATTCTCTCCTTTCAAAAAGCATGGGAAGCGGGTGCTGATGCTGTGGAGGGAGATTTTTGGCTGACTAAGGATGGGGTTGTGGTTTGTTCTCACGATCCCAAAACGCTTGATCTGGATATTACAAAATCCACCTTGTCTGAAATTAAAGAGGTGTATCCGTTGATGCCAACACTGCAAGAGGTATTGGCAACGGTTCCTAAGGGAAAGAAGTTCTATATCGAAATCAAAAGAGGAAAAGAAATTGTTCCTCACGTGAAGAAAGCAATAGAATCGTCTGGACTTTCTAATGATCAGATCACAATGCTCTCTTTTGATAAAGAGGTTGTGAAAGCGAATCGTCAGATAATGCCCGAGGTGAAGAATTTCTACTCTATAGCATTTGCTTTGAAGGATCAACGACCCCACCAATTTGGAAAAAGTCCACAAGAGCTCTTCGACCAAGCGTGTGAACTAGGTGCAACCGGCTTATGCTTGCAAGGAGATAAAACACAAGTTGCTCAAATTTTGGCTCTTCAAAAAAAACCGCTTCCCTGGGTGGTGTGGACAATTGACGACGTGGAACAAGCTAAAGAGTTTAGCGATATGGGGGCTTTGGGAATAATTTCTAATGTGCCAGCTAAGATGAAGGAAAGTCTGTAGCTTTTTTTGTTTCGTTGGGTTGTTTCTTGCTTAGCATTGTCATAAGAACGATGAGCATCATCAGTGTGGAAAGAGCAGAAATTGCATGCATACCGTAACCACATGACATGCCGATTGCAGCTGTCGACCATAAGGTCACAGAAGAGGTTAATCCATGGATAGAGAATTGCTCCTTGAAGATAAAGGCAGCGCAGATAAAGCCTATTCCTGAGACGATTTGTCCCGAAATACGTGTGATGTCAATATTTGTTTTGCCCATAGTATGATGGAGAGCGTCGCTTGATACGATAGTAAAAAGCGCTGTTCCCATCGCAAAGATGACATACACTTTTGCAGAGGCGTAATCGGTATGATGTTGTCTTTCTAAACCAATAAGTAATCCCAAAAAAGCTGCGATCAGGACCCGTACAAAAAGGTGCATTTCGCTAATCCACATACTCATGTCTATCATTTTAAACTCCGAAGTGTTTCATGAAAGGAACACCTATATTGTTAATGACTCCACCTAGCATCGTCCAGGATAGTCTTCGGTGAAAGGGTAAGTGCCGGTGATAGACAGCAGTGTATTCAAGATCACTGTGAGCGCGGCGCAAGAGTTTATATTGTGACGCCCCGGCACTTTGGTTGACGAGAAGTCCTTGCTCCCTTGCTTCGAGAGTGAGGACTGTAGAGATCATGCGATAAAGACCTAGTTCTTGAGGAAGTGTGGTGTCATAACCGAAAATAGGGGATGTCGCGACGCCGTTTTTGGCGAAATAGCCCATCACAGCATCGATTTTTCCCTCTTTTTTCAAGACTTTAATTTGCAGGATGTCTTTTTTTATCGTTAACGAGATAAAGTTGACGTTGAGTTTGGGAGAATATTTCGAATACTTTTGGATATATAGCGATTGATACAGCTCAACCAGCCGGGTATAGTCTTCTGTTGTGAGGTCTTTACCATCGAGGACTTCGTAATTACTCTCCTTCAGTACTTTCATATCACTTTTAAACATGCGCGCCTTAAAGGGAGCTTTGCTTTTTGTGTCTAAGAAAAAGACAGGACGAGAGGCAATAAGGGCGCATTTGTTATTTTTAAGAAGATCGTAGCAACTTGTCTTGTCGAACTGGGTAATAGAGCGAAACGCGATAGCGTGATCGGGATAACGTTTTTTTAATTCGCAAATGATGGTGCGAATTTGTTCTTGAGAGAGTTTGGGGTAGAGGTTCGTGGTAAATAACCAGTTGTTTACAAAGATTATTTTGTTGATTTTTCCTTTCTGCAAGGTTTTTTGAAAGAGGCGCAGGAAAAAAGTTGAGATATTTTTGACAAGGGGATTACTAATGCTCTCTACTTTTTCTAGCCCGCAATTGACGAAGAGCGTGTAAGGAGAACAGACATAGGAGTTCTCATATTCCGTGTTATTGATGGTTGCCGGCAACACAAGATCATCCACTTGAATGGCAATCATCTCTGTGTCGGTATTATCGATATAGTGTTGTGCACCTTCTTTGATAATAGGTAGCAGGTAGCTTTTGGTATACTGACCATCGGCTGTATCCGGCCAAACCAGTTTATCAATGCTGACCTTATCAAATATGGTTACGGCACACTTGGGCATAATCTCCTTGGAAACACATTTTTAAATATAGCCCTTCTTAGAAACATATGTAGGACGGGAGGGGGATAAAAGCAAGTAAATTTTTTATTACTTTTTTATGAGCATTTGGAATTCCAAAATGTCATTGTCTGTTGCACTGTCATGCATGCTGACTGCTTTTATGGGACATTTTTTATTGCGGTCGATTCTTTTAATCAAATGATTAAGTTCGATGATAAGCGCGTCTAAGCTTTCTACCTCTGACAACTCAATGTGCTGAATAAATGAGGGGAACTCAAATGCGAGAGCCATTTGTGCATTTCTATATAATTGAGATAATGATTCGCCTCTGATGAGAAATATATTCTCTTCGATTAACTCTATTGCAGGAACGAGTGCGTAATTCCAAAGATTTTGGTAACGAGAAAAGCCAAGACTTTCTAGCAGTTGAATTTCATTGAACATGACAGGAAGGGGGTTAAAAGACTTTTTCCAGGGTTTAATGGAAAAAGGTTTCCGACATATTGTGACGTGGGGCGTAAAGGGTTTGTCTGCCTTTGCCGGAAAGAAACCGTGCACGCTCAACCACTCTACTATGGAGTGCTGGTAGTTGAGGACTACTGCTGTTTGTGGACCAAAATCGACGTGCCACGCCATGGCGCGGGGATGGCGGGGGGGAAGGACGAGGCACTCATTAAAAACGCCTACAGGACAAACTTTAAAAGGGGGTTTAGGAAAGAATGAGAGATGCTGTTCAAGACCGCTGAAATTAGTGTCTCCAAGAAAGGCTAATGTGAGATGGCGGTGCTTCTCCTCGACTATCCTGCCTTCTGGATATGCTTTTGGCCAGGGACAATGAGTTGTAAATCCAAAAAATAGACGCTTTATATTATTTTCTGTCATGAATGGAAATAGTATTTCATTTCTTTAAAAATTAACATGGTTTTGTTACACCTATGACTTAATCTTCACAAGGAGTGATTTTATGGAAGCAAATTGGATTGGAATCTTAGTTTCAGCAGTATTGTCTATGGTGATCGGAGTGATCTGGTACTCACCGAAGGTGTTTGGAAAAGAGTGGGCAGAGTTGACAAAAATTTCTCACGTGGACACACAAGATAAGGGGCAAATGTATCTTTGCGCTTTCGTAAATGCCCTTGTGAAGTCTTGGGTGCTTGCTATGGTGATTGATTATGCCAGCGCGTTTGACATGATCAGTGGTGCAGTTATCGGCTTTTGGATGTGGTTGGGATTTGTTGCGACCACGCAATTTGCTGGTATTCTCTGGCAAAGAAATCCCTGGAAACTCTTTTACATTAACACAGGCTGTATGCTTGTTAGCTTTGTGATCATGGGCGGAGCAATCGGAATTTTATCATAAAGAAGCCTCCCAGGGAGGCTTCTATTGATTCGTAAGATTTACGCTGCGACTTTTTCCAGCTCTTCCAATGGTACTTGAGCTTTTGGTTCCTCAAGAGTTTTTAAGCTACGACTTAGCTTGAAAAGTGTGCTGAACCAAATGACAAGAATTACAGCGAACACAGCGCCGAGATACGGTGTTAGGGAAACAACAGTTGCCGCCGGGAAAATAGTTTGGAGGATAAAGAATGTGAGTGAGCCTCCTGATTTTCCTAAACGACCGCCCGCAACATCAACTGCAGATTTTCCTTTTGTTTTCAATTCGTCATCTAATGGAATGTAGGCCATTTCTTTGGTGGGGTCGAAGAGGGAGTATTTAGATGCTTTGGTTAAGGAGTTCTGCCAAAAGCCGAACTGGACTGCTAGAGCAACAGGTGTTAGTGCCATGCCGAACAGTGTGAGCACTGGAGCTGTCATATCTTGGGCATTGCCGTAGATAACGATTCCAAAGAATGCAGAGCCTGTGACAAGTAGCATGATTGGTACAATGCATGCTGCTTGTAGCCATGTAAGGCGTCTTAAGATATTTCCACCGATAAGCATTAATGGTAAGGCGATAAAGCCTGTTGTTTTAGAAAATTTTCCCATATACGCGGCAAACGCATTGTGGTCGCCGTTAGTGTAGAGCTTCACTTGTCCTTTCCATAGTACGTCGATAAAGTTAATGCTGATACCGTAAGAGAAGACGAGAATCGCAATACAAAGGATATGAGGCGATGTTAAGAGGTATTTAAAACTTTCGAGCATGGAGAGTTTTGGTTTGGATTTTTTGTTCTTGCCTTGTGTTGCAGAAATCTGCGAAACCGGTTTGTCCAGCGCTTTGTGGTTCAGCCAGTAATACAGACCTAAAATAATTGCGCCGCTAATGACAACAGCTCCCATAAGGTATTTTAATGTGACTTGCATAGGATCGATTCCAGGAAGAGCTTTAATCGATGAAAAGTGCTCCACAGAATAACCAGCTAAGACGAGGCCGATGTTACCAACAAATCCAAAGAGGGAGTAAAAGCGCTTAGCTTCCATTTTGGAGGTAATATCATTGGCTAGTTGCCAGAAGAGTAGTGATAAGACGACACTTCCCCAAAGCTCTGCTAAAATATAAAAAGCGGCAAAACTCCAGTTACCCCACATCGTAATGAACCACTTAATGCGAGGGAAATTCTCTTTTAACTGGGCGACCCATTCCGTAGAAGGGTGAAGAATGTCAACATGAGGATAAATGATAAATGCAAATAACCCGAAGAAAATAATAAAGGGCGTTATACACATATAGAAGATTCTTTCTTTATTAAAGACATTTGAGAGTTTTGTATACAGTATCATAAATAGAATAGCAGAAGGTGTCGTTCCCCATAATTTTAAAAACGAGATAATATCTGCGTCAGAGCCCTTGGCATTGACGACTAGCGAGTCTTTAATGTTTCGTAGGATGGTGTAGTTGAATAAAATAAAGAGCATCATAAGGGCCATCGGTATGAACCGCTTGAGCTCGTGTGTATGTATGGGAAATAGTAGAGATCTAATTTTTCCGAATTGATTTTCTTCTGCTAGTAAATGACTCATATTATTATTACCTAGTATAAGGGATTTAATTAAGCTTTAAATATTAATGAATTGTTAATTTGTTGTCAATAATCTTTAATTTTATTGTTTTTAAAGCTCTTATTCTTGTATAATTAAGATTCGTTAAAATAATTTGAATGTAATATGTTTGGTTTAGAATTATCTCAGTTAGCGCTAGTCGCGACATTTTTCATCGGTTACGGCTTGATTATCTTCGAACATCAAGTCAAAATTAACAAAGCGGCTATATCGCTGATGGTTGCTGTTATTTGTTGGGGAATACTCTTTTCCCACCACGCAGTTACCGGGGAAGGGCTTCATACGCTTTTGGATTCTCACTTGGCAGATATCAGCCAGATTATCTTTTTTCTTCTTGGGGCAATGACGATTGTAGAGCTGGTAGACTCCCATCAGGGTTTTTCTATTATTACGCGCCTCATCAAGACCCGCTCGAAGATAAAGATGATGTGGACAATCTCGATTTTAACCTTTTTTATGTCCTCGATTTTGGACAACCTTACGACAACGATTGTTATGGTCTCGCTCCTTAGAAAGTTAGTAGACGAGCGGCACGATCGATGGATTTTGGGTTCTTTGGTTGTTATTGCTGCAAATGCAGGGGGAGCTTGGACGCCTATAGGGGACGTGACAACCACCATGCTGTGGATTAATGGGCAGCTATCTACAATGGTTGTGATGAAAGCGCTCTTTATCCCAAGCTTGATTTCGTTGTTAGTTTCTCTTACATTTCAAACTTTCTTGAATCGAAAAGGGAATCAGCAACTCGAACTTTGCGTGCAAGAGGCCAAGAAGGAACCTTGTGGCAACCTAATCTTTTTTGTGGGAGTATCCACTCTGATTGCCGTTCCAGCCTTAAAAATATTATTTCATATCCCTCCTTTTATGGGGATTCTCGTCGGTCTCGGCCTCTTATGGCTGATTACCGATCTTATTCATTATAAACACCAAGATCGTTGGCATCTACGTCTGCCTGCTGTTATTCAGAAGGTTGATGTTTCCAGTATGCTCTTCTTTTTGGGGATTTTACTTTCAATTTCTTCATTGGAAAGTGCAGGAATCTTGAAAGATTTAGCCAATTGGGTTAGAATTGCTGTCCCTTCGGAAGAAATTGTTGCCGCAGGAATAGGAATTGCGTCTGCTGTAGTCGATAATGTACCGCTTGTCGC
>JAJFMB010000128.1 GCA_021772355.1 Chlamydiota bacterium
CTACTACGCTCGGTTTCTTCTTAAACATAACGAAAAATGGCTCACCATCGCTAAGGAAAAAAATTGGCTCGCAACCGGCGGCTCCGATTTTCACGGTCTCACTAAACCGGAAAGCGCCCTCGGATCCTCATGGGTGGGTGAGGAGATCTTTTCCATTCTCCAAGAGCGATACCAGCACAACTGCGCATGAACTCCTTATTGCAAAAGCTCTACAACCTCAATCGTTTTGCAAAAGCAAAATACAACCTCGACACGATTCGAAAACTTAATACTCTTTTTAGGAATCCCTCAAATGCCTACCATTGCATCCACGTAGCCGGGACAAACGGAAAAGGCTCCGTTGCCACAAAGATCTCAAATGGTCTGATAAACTCTGGACTTAAAGTCGGATTGTTTACTTCTCCACACATCTCCTGTTTTCGAGAAAGAGTACGTCTTAACGGAATCATGGTTTCCGAGCACGATACTGAACGCCTACTGTCACAGCTATTCACAACAGTTGAAGCACATAATCTTCCGACGACCTTTTTTGAAATGACGACAATGCTTGCACTCCTCTACTTTGCTGAGCAACAAGTTGACTGGGCTGTTATCGAGGTTGGTCTCGGTGGCAGACTCGATGCCACTAATATCATTACCCCAGCACTCTCAATTATTACCTCCATTAGTTTAGACCACACCGAAATTCTGGGTAGCACACTTGAGGAGATCACCCATGAAAAAGCAGGTATTCTCAAACCCTCTATTCCCATCATTATTGGTCCAACAGTTCCTGAGAACATCATCACCACACACGCTTCATCCCTAAAATGCCCTATCCATTCCCTTAAAGGCTCTTTCTCCTCCTATGATGAGGAAAATAACAGCATTGCTAGAAAGGCTATGGAGCTACTCAACATTCCTCAGCCACATATCAATTCTGCTCTCCAAACCAAACCGCCCTGCCGTCTTGAAGTATTCTCTCAACCCCAAACCGTTATTTTCGATGTTGCTCACAACCCGATTGCCCTCATCAGACTCTTCGAGGATCTGAAAAATAAATTTCCTCAACGTAAATTCTTTTGTGTCTGCGGATTTTCCAAGACTAAAGACATCACTTCCTGCCTGAACATACTTAAAGATAATATTGAAGCAGTACACTTTGTCGAAGCATCCAATGGAGAAACAGTCTCTATCACTACTTTGAAACAATTAATGTGCCAGTTTCATCCCATCTATGACAGCTTGGATGCACTCCTTCAAGATGCCAAAAAGATAAACGCAATCGTTATTGTTTGCGGCTCCTTTTACATTATGAGTATTTTGCGAAGATATTTTGGCATCGAGGAAAAATGCGATCCAATCGATCTAAACGAAAAACGTGACTCTTGCCTAAAAATTCTTCACTCTCCATGATAGTTAATAAAAAGGAGAGTCCCTATGAATTCCTTCTCGCAATTTTTCTTTTCTGCTGAAGGCATTGCCCTTATTCTCTCAGCTGCAATCTTTCTTATCGCACTCATTTTGGTCGCCTCACGCGCCATTAGTTTCTGGATCACACTACTGCTCCTCCTTTTTTCCTTAGCCGTTGGCTTTATTATCGCCAACAACAGCGCCTTCCGCGAATATCTCAAATGTCGCAAGGAAGCCAAGGAAGATGCTCGCTTTCAAAATTTTTCAAAGCAAATCCTTGAGGGATTCGATCAACTGAAAGAGGAAGTAGATAGCCTCAAAGAAAGTATCAAAACCCCTCCCGCTCTTTCTGATGAGGAAAGCTCTCAACAATAGAGCCACTAATAATGGTTGGACTTAGTGATGAAAAGTGAACGTTTCCTAGAGTGGATGGCGATTGGCCTAACCGTCTTCGGCCTTTGCATCACCTGTTACTACCAGCATCATACCCTAAAAGCGATTCGTGTAGAAAGCGAGCTCAATTCCTATCTCAATCTCAGTGAACGGTATCATCGTATCTTGCACGATCTTTTACAAAACGATCCCCTCGTCTTTCAAAGGACAGACAATAACTCTCTGGAGAAAAACAAATATGTTCTTTATGAAGCCTTTGAGCTTTTCTCTACTGTCCACTCGCTTGGCAAATATCACAAAGAGACGCTTAATGACGTACTCCCTCTCTGGAACAAGCGGTTTGAACATCTTTTCAAAAAACCCGCGGCTCGCGTTGCTTGGGAATCACAAAGGAGCTATGCCCATCGCATCTACAATGAAGACTTCATTAATGATGTTGAGCATATAATGAAAGACTTCTCCGAAGATGCCTCATTAGCTCTTCAAGTACAATAATACTCAGCAACATCTGAGTGCCGGCTGAGGCCGACACTCGTCATATTTTAGTTTGAGATAGACTCTAATAACTCGTGCTATCGAGTTTTACTTTACCGTGGAAAATGTAGTAAATTCCAAAAGTGTAGGACGCCACCAGAGGAATCCCTATTGCGGTAATAGTGAGGAGCACTTTCAAAGTTTTGATCGTTGAGGAACCGTTCCATAAAGTGATGCTCAGGCTAGGATCATTCACAGCTCTAACTAGATTTGGAAAGGTACCAAAAGCAAATAGCGCCATAAGGCAAGCTATGGCAACACAGGAAGAAAGGAATGCAAAACCATCTCTATTATGGTGAATTTCTCTCGGGATATTAGCTATTGCTAACATAGTAGCAAGGGCGAGCACAAATAAACTAGGGTGGTTCTTGACTACTTCAACCATATGCGGCTCATAAATAAGAGTCGCCATCGTTGAGCTAACATAGCAAATAATAAAAAAGATAATGGCTGGGTTGATCCACTCGCGCATCTTGTCATGCAGCTCCCCTTCTGTTTTCATCACAATATAAATGGAACCATGCATGCAAAAAAGCGCCACTGCAGTCAAACCGATCAAAAGACAATAGGGATGAAGATATGTTCCGAAATTACCGGTGAATTCTTGATGCTGATCTAAGGGTAATCCTCGAATCAGATTTCCCAGTACCACGCCAAGTCCTAATGCAATCACTAAACTTGCCAAGCTGAAAAGAATATCCCACATCCAGCGCCACCATGCCATCGGTCGTTTGCTGCGAAATTCAATAGCCACAGCGCGGAAAATAATACCAGACAAAAAAATCATTACAGCATCATAAAAACCGGAAGTAATCGTAGCATAAGCTATGGGAAATCCGGCAAACAACGCTCCCCCGGCAGACACTAGCCACACTTCATTTCCATCCCAGACAGGTCCAATAGAATTGAGCATCATGCGTCTTTCTTCATCTTTTTTCGAAAAAAGGTGTAGCATGCCCACTCCAAGATCAAAACCGTCAAGGATGACATAACCTGTGATCAAGATCACAACCACGACATACCATATAAGTTGGAAAATTTCTAGCTCACTCATGTGATGCCTCCTTTAAGAAGATTTCCCCATGATGATAAGGCGTTGCGGCTTCATGCTCATCAGGGCCGTGTTTAATTTTTTCGTTTAAGAGGTAAATGAACATTGCAAACAGAAACGAATACACTGTTCCAAACATTATGATTGATCCCAAGACCTGGTTTGCTACCACCGACTTGGATAGACCATCGGAAATTCGCAGTAAGTCATAGACAATCCAAGGATAACGTCCCATTTCTGTACAAAGCCATCCAAACTGATTGGCAATTTGCGGGGCGACTACA
>JAJFMB010000129.1 GCA_021772355.1 Chlamydiota bacterium
CCGTTTTTTGATCGGTGTTGCCCATTTACCATAGATCCAGCAACCGATGGACATAAAGAAGAAACCGGCCAGAAGCATGGTAACTGCCATGTAATTGGTTTGCGCGCTAAATACCCAAATAAGCCATAGGACGGTGGCAAGCATGAGAAATCCCATGATTTCCTTAAATGTGACCATCCAGTTCCCCGGTTTTGGTAAGAAGCGAAGTAGATTGGGGTATGCGGCGAGGATAAGATAGGGAAAGGCCATTCCAAGTCCTAGCGAAGTGAAGATCAGCAAGGATAGGTGGGCAGGTAGTGTTACGGCAAAGCCAAGTGCAGATCCTAAGAAGGGCCCTGTGCAAGGAGTTGCTACGGCTGTGGCTAAGATCCCGCTCATGAATGAACCGATAAGCCCCGCTGAGCTGCTTTGCGCTTGACCGGCTTTTGTAGCGAGTGAAGTTCCAAGTTCAAATACTCCAAATAGACTTAGGCCGAAGACGAGTAAGACGGCTGCTAAAGAGGCGACAAACAGAGGTTCTTGCAGCTGAAATCCCCATCCGACAGCATTCCCGTACGCTTGCATAACGAGCAAGACGCCGGCAAGTGCCCAGAACGAAACGAGAACGCCCAATGAGAACATTAGTCCGTGTTTTAATGTTAGCGAGCGGCTTTGACCTGCCATCTTAACAAAGCTCATCACTTTGAATGAGATCACCGGAAGGACGCAAGGCATAAGATTTAAGATCATTCCACCAATAAAGGCGAAGACAATAGCAAGACCAACGCCTCCTTCAAATTCAACATGTTGGCTAGGCACAATCGTTGCAGTCGCGGTAGGGTTTGTCATGCTTATAAGGGAATCATCTGTCGAAACATCTTCGATAGGTACATTGATCGTGTACGCCTCCTCGTTGCCGTTTTTACTCTGTACGATAAGGACTCCGGAAAGTTGCTGACTATGGTTTTCTTGTGCATCTTGGAGCTGTAAAACAAGGCGATCCGAGCTGTCAGGGTGTTGCGCTAGTAGCTGGTCGGCATGAAAATCGAGGCTTTGCCCCTCTTCAGGACAGAAATAGGCGACGCGGTAGTCTTCATTTTTAGGAATTTGCATTTTGATGATGTCGGCTTTTCTTTTTACGATAATATCAGAAGCTTCCTTTGGTAAAGCTGCTCGCGCTTGGGCAAATAGTGCTGCAGTACGAGCATTGGCAATTGGTTCGCTATCTTTAACGGAGAGAGAGATTGAAGAATTTTCGCTGCCGGGAAGACAGGTTTCATCAGAGCAGACAACCCAGCTAATTTCGGCATCGATTTTGATGTCGTTGCCGGAAGTTAGAGTGTCAGGTGGTGTGATTTTCGTGAGGAGTAACACTTCTTTGTCGTAACCGAATCCCACCATGGAATCTGCTGTAAATCTTTGTGGGTAGGGCCAATTAATGTCTGAGGCGGTGAATCCTTCCGGAAGCGTCCACTCAATTTCAGGAGCCATGCCTGCGTCGCCGGGGTTTTTCCAATAGGCGTGCCATTTATCGTCCAATTTTAAACGAGTGATTACCCAAAAAGCTTTTCCGGGTTGAATCGTTTCCATTTCTTGGTGCAACGTTGCCTTGACCGGGGCGGCCTCTTCAACTTGTTGTGCTTGGAGTAAAGAACTTGAAGTAAACACAATAGGTGAAAATAATAAAGCTAGAGTGCAAAATAATAACGGTACAAAACGATTCATCGCTAATCCTTAACCTGTATCAATCTTAGTAATATACTAACAATTATAGTGGAATAGTGTAAAGAATTCATAAAGGGAGGGTTAAATTCTGCTTCACGAAGGATTTGCTTGACAAATAGCGAAATTTTGCAGTTTGATAGAGCCACAATCAGTGATTCCTACTGGAATTACTGTGTAATATTGACGTTTTTGTGAGGAAGTTATGTTCATTGCTGTAAATCCCTTCTATGATGCGTATTTTCACTCTGATCTTTTGGGTAAAATCATCTTTTTGATGCTTATAGCCTTTTCTATTATTAGTTGGGTGATTCTGATTCATAAAATTTTATTGACAAATAGCGTAATGCAGCAATCGCAGCAATTTTACCGCGCCTTTCAAAAGCATAAATTTAACCCTCTCGGCTTAGAGCATGAGCGGTACGCCTCCAAGAAAGACTGGAATCCTTTTTTGGATCTCTATGGCGTACTTAAGAAGTATACGGTCGAAGTACTGAATAAAAATCGCCGATTTGGGCAAAAATATCATTATGATGATGACGACCAGCCTTCATACCTTTCCCCATCCGATATTGATTTTGTCGAGTCCCATCTGATGACTGCCGTGGCATCGCAGAGTATAAATTTACAGCGCAATTTGTACATCCTCTCCACCATTGTGAGTTTAGCGCCGCTAGTGGGGTTGTTAGGAACGGTCTGGGGGATTTTAACTTCCTTCTCGCAAATGCAGACACAGGCAATGGGCAGCTCTAACCAGATGGTCCTAGGAGGGATTTCTTTGGCTTTGGCGACAACAGTGATTGGATTACTCGATGCAATCCCGGCATTAATTGGTTATAATTACTTAAAAAGTCATATTCGCGATTTCGAAACAGAAATGGGTAGTTTCTCAAATGAGATATTGGCAACTGTTGAGATGCAATACCGTAAAGTTGATGTGCACTGATGACCCGTTTTTTAGCAAAATCTATTCTACAGCAACAGGAAGAAGAACCTCAGATCAATCTTACACCTTTGATTGATGTGGTTTTTGTTATCTTGATCATGTTTATTGTCGTCGCTCCTTTATTGGAATTGGATCGGGTGGAATTAGCGGATGCTTCCGGCGACCCCGCCTGTAAAACTGAAATGGCACAGAGCGATTGTCCAATTTCTATTCATGTGCATCAGAACAATCAGGTGTGGTTTAATAATCAACCTGTAACTCTAGAACAACTACCCGACCTTTTAAAGAAATCCAAAGAACGGTATCCTCAAATCAGACCACAACTTTTTCATGACAAAAAAGCACATTTTGGCACTTATCAAGTGGTAAAAAACGCTGCGGAAGCAGCGGGTTTTCAGCAAATGGATATCATTCTTAAGCCGGCATAACATGTATAGAATTTCACTCTTTGTGATCGCTGTTCATTTAGTTTTGATTACTTGGATGGTGTGCGTAACACCTATAACAAACAACAAGTCTAAGCCACGCGAAAAACTCGTAGCGAAAACGATTACTCTGCAAGAAAATGCAACCTCTCATACTAGTATAGCCTCGGCTCCTCCCGTCAAAGCGGCTCCCCCACCTCCCACTCAGAAGCCGAAAGAGAAACCAAAGCCTACTCCCGTACAGACAAAGAAAAAAGAAGAACCGAAAAAGAAAGTAGAGCCGAAAAAAAAGGTGGAGCCGAAAAAAAAGGTGGAGCCTAAAAAAAACACCAAGAAGCCGGATCCCAAACCGATAGACAAACCTGCCCCAAAACCAGTTACTGAAAAACAACGGGAATTGATTGCAAAAGCGCAAGAAAACATTGCAAAAATTAACAAAACCCGCGATAAGATAGACCAGAATCAGCAGAAAAAAAATGACGGCTTAAAAATTCCGGGCAAGATAACGCAGTTGGCTATCGATACTGTCGCCACTTCCGAAATAGCGACTTTATCCGATCCTGAAGTGGGTTATCGCGATGAATTAGCGAATCGACTAAAGTTGTTGCTGCGCTTACCCGAGTATGGAAAGGTTAAAATCAAATTGACCTTAGATAGAGGAGGAAACGTGCAAGATGTTGTGATTGTCAACACAGAAAGCGCTACCAATAAGGCGTATATTGAACGCACATTGCCCACGCTTGTCTTTCCCTCTTTTGGGTCTAACTTTAATGGATTGAAGAA
>JAJFMB010000130.1 GCA_021772355.1 Chlamydiota bacterium
ACACAACATGGATGTGGTGAAAACAGCTGACTGGATTATCGATATTGGCCCGGAAGGGGGCGAAGGTGGCGGAGAAGTTGTGGCAACAGCTCCACCGGAAAAAATTGCCGGCATGAATACTCCTACAGGGGAAGCTCTCAAAGCAATTTTAGAGCACGATGTTGCAAAACATATTGCTGCTGCGCTCAAGCCAAAAAAGAAGCAAAAACAACTCTCAACAATCACCACCATTACAGTGGAAGGCGCCGAACAGAACAACTTGAAGCAAATCGACGTGACCATCCCGCGCAACAAACTTACCGTCTGCACAGGACCTTCCGGATCGGGAAAAAGTTCCTTTGCTTTTGAAACTGTCTATGCCGAAGGGCAACGCCGCTACAGCGAATCCCTTTCTCCTTATGCGCGGCAGTATGTCAAACAGATGCCTAAGCCGAAAGTGGGTCATGTCGAAGGTCTCTCTCCCGCTATTGCCATAGAACAAAAATCGCATGCGGGAAATCCTCGCTCCACTGTCGGAACAATGACCGAAATCTACGACTATCTGCGGATTCTCTATGCTCGCGTCGGCATCCCGCACTGTCCCGAAACAGGAGAAAGGATCAAAGCCATCAGCAAGGATCACGTAGTCGATCGCGTGCTTAGTTATCCTGAAGGGGAGAAAATTCAAGTTTTAAGCCCAATAGAAATTCGAAAAAGCGAATCGTTCCCCGAACTGATTGCACGGCTCAGTCGTCAAGGATATGTGCGAATCCGCTTAAATGGCGAATTTTATGAACTCGACCAAGGTTCTGAGCAAATTCCTTTCGAGCGCAAGCGCAAAAATGAGTTATTCCTTGTTATCGACCGTTTGATCATCAACCCCTCCATCAAGCACCGCCTCTTTGAAGCAGTGGAAAATGCCGCCGACATTGGAGGAGGCAAGCTAACGATCATGCGTAATAAAAAAGATGTCCTGTTTAATCTATCTTTTGCTGTAGAAAGCACAGGAAAATCATATCCTGAAATCACTCCGCAGTCATTTGCATTCAATACAGCTCACGGGATGTGCCCCGACTGCCTCGGCTTGGGCTACCAATACGGTGCTAATCTCACTCAAAACCCTGATGTCAAGGAGGAATCGGCAGTCTCACTTGTCCGGCTACTTTGGCCTGATCTCTATAGCGAAAAAGCGTTTGATCCCCTCCTTAACTTTCTCGACGATGCAGGAATCGACCCCTTCACACCTCTTGCAGACCTTTCCACAGAACATTTACAACTTTTGATGAATGGTGCACCGGAAGAGAAGTGGCTCAAAAGTAATGACGGCTATAGTTTTCGTTGGATCGGCATTAACCATGTGCTTGCCAAAGCCGGAAAAAGTGCGCGCTCCTCACTTCGAGAATCGATCATTCCCTTACTCGATGAAATTGAATGCTTTTCCTGCAACGGGACCAGACTAAATCCTTTAGCCCGCCATGTTACAATCAAAGAGCATTCCATCAGCGACCTTTGTCGATTGCCCATTGAAAAAGCACTCCCCTTCATTAAAGGAATCCCTTTAAAGTCTTCCGAAAAACATCTGCTCGATGAAGTGAAGCAGCAGCTTACAAACCGCCTTTCCTTCTTAAGTGAAGTTGGTCTCACCTACATTTCTCTTGATCGCAAAGCGCCAACACTAAGCGGTGGAGAAGCGCAACGGATCCGCCTTGCGAGGCAGCTTGGAAGCGGTTTGACCGGTGTTTTATATGTCCTGGACGAACCCACGATCGGCTTGCATCCCCATGACAATGCCAAACTCAACAGAGCCCTGCATAAGTTGAAAGCTTTAGGAAATACGATGCTAATGGTGGAACACGATCCTCTCACTGTCAACACGGCAGATTATATTCTTGACTTCGGTCCACACGCCGGAGAACGGGGAGGGCACGTCGTTGCTAAAGGGACACTGCAACAGATCATGAAAAACGAAAATTCTCTATCCGGAGCCTATCTATCCGGCAAACGCACCATTCCCCTCCCGAAAAAAAGACGCCCTCTTAACAAAGGGCGCCTCACCATTCAAAACGCAACCGCACATAACTTAAAAAACATCTCTGTTTCGCTTCCGGTAGGTGTGCTCACATGTCTTTCTGGAGTTTCCGGATCGGGAAAATCCACCCTATTAAAAAACATCCTAATTCCAGGTGTGCAACAGGGGTTACTGAAGTCTGATAAAATTACTCTCGAAAAAGGGGAAATTGCCGGTATTGATCACTTTGATCGCCTCATCTCCATTGACCAAAATCCTTTAGGACACACGGCGCGCTCAAACGTAGGCACCTATGTCGATGTGTTGCCGAAGGTACGAGAGTTCTTTGCAAGCCTGCCGCAAGCTCGCATGCGTGGCCTTCAGCCGAAACATTTCAGCTACAACCACCGCCGTGGGATGTGCACAGCGTGTTGGGGCATGGGCTATAAAAAAGTAGAAATGCACTTTTTACCACCGATCAGGGTCACCTGCGAGGATTGTCAAGGTATGCGTCTCAATCCCGTCAGCTTAGAAATTCTATACGGAGGCAAAAACTTCGGAGAGTACCTCTCCTACACCATCGATGAAGCGCGGATAGTCTTTCAAGACCACCCACGCATCACACGCGTCCTCGATCGATTAATCTCAGTAGGACTTGGATATCTCAAACTCGGACAAGAAACGGTCTCACTCTCTGGCGGCGAGGCGCAGCGCATGAAACTCAGCAAAGAGCTTGCTAAACGCTCCACCGGCAAAACCCTCTATCTTTTAGACGAACCCACGACAGGGCTCCACAGCGATGATGTCAATACCTTGCTAAAAGTGCTCCATCGCCTCGTCGATAAAGGCAACACCATGATCGTAATCGAGCACAATCTCGATGTCATCAAAAACGCAGACTATATCATCGACCTCGGTCCCGACGCAGGAGAACACGGAGGAGAAGTTGTCTGCTCTGGAACTCCGGAAGAAATAATAATATGTAATCACTCCTACACAGGAAACTATTTAAAGGAGATAATATAATATGACCGCAACAAGTTTATATTTTGGAGAAAGCTCTACTTGGGGATACCGGCAACCAAATAACGCCACAGGGCAACAGACGGTACAACGACAACAAATCCCACCGGCTAATACACCCCACCAGCCGCCCAATTTTGCCTTCCAACAGCACTCTCATCAACATACTGTGTCACGAGGTCAATTTAAACATCAAAACGGCAGTTTTTCTCCGAATGGATCTCAGCAAACCGGCGACTATCTATTTCCAATCTTCACTCCTCCGAATATGACAGCGCGCCCTCCTCATCAAAATCAATGTTTTTCGCCAAACGGATCACAGTCAACTGACGAACGTTCTTTTCTTCCTCCTTCAGGCTCTCCATTTCCAAACTTCATCCCACCGAACATGGTAGGTTACCCTCCTCAAAACGGACCACAACAACCCGGTGGCTATCATACACTCCCTCCTCAGGGGTATTTCTCTCCACCTTGCACTCCTCCCACTGGTAGCAGAAGTACAACTCCTATCACCGTAACCCTTGCCCTACCTCCTAGTATTGACGATCTAAATCAATTAATATTAACAATTGCCCAACAACAAGGTTTAGAGGCTGCAAGAAAATTCTTTGATACATTTCCTAATGGAATGAAGCATAACTTAACCTCCTATTACAATATGCTTACCGTTTACATTGACAATGAAAAGGGTTCATACAAAGAAATAGATTCATTGTTTAATCAAATGCGAAAAGAAAGAATCAATACCGATGCGTTTTTTTATCTCGCTTTAGTGCCTGCATGCAAGAAGACCGGGCGTCGAGAAATAGCGATTCACCTGGCAAGAAAAATAAGAGACGATCGCGTCACTCCCGATATCGTCACAGCAAACACCATGCTACAAATGCTAGGTGAAATGAGATGTGACAAGGAAGCGTACAATGTATTTGAAAGATTAAACAATCGTAATGCAAACACTTTTGAAATTATGTACACCATGAACATCAGTGTAGGCTGCGTTCAGAAGATCAACACTGTAAACCAATTCAGAAGAACACAAAAGATTCCCGCAACAAAAACAATGGTACAAGCATTAGCCAAAAATGCAGATCAACTAGCGAAACTTTATCAAGAAGAAAAAGGTTCCGGTCTTTTGACCGAGCATCTGTGCCACCAAATGTGGGAGAGTTGTGTCGAAAGAGAAAATGGCCAAGGTATGATCGACGTCATCCATGACATGCAGGATAACAAACTCCCCATCCCTAGTGACTGGTTCGATAAGGCAGTAGAACTGTTTTCTAAAAACGGAAATTTTGACCTTTTAGAAGAAACTATTACTGCCATGCATACGGAAAAAATCGCTATCGACTGCGAAACGTTGCTTACCACCTATCTAACCCATAAGAATCTTGCAAGATACATCGAATTTGTTAAAAAATTGATAGCAATGGGAATGCCATCTCCCACATTTATAATTACACGTACATGTTATAATGAGTATTTTACTAGTTACCAAATCGCAGAACTACTCGATTTTTTCAGTCAACTAAAAGGTATCGGCATAAATTTTGAAAACAGTCCCATGACAAATATCTCAATGCGACTACGCTCGGGCATCGAAACATTATCCAGAACCTCCTTAAAAGAGTGTTCAGCTCTCTTTGAAAAGGCGTGTAAATTAGAATTTCCCATTTCAAAACATGTTCTCGCCGCCTATTTTATTGTCCTTAAAAACAACAATCAAATCGATGAGTTAAATAGACTGCATGATGCTTTCAAAAATTTAGTGAAATACGATAGAGTCATTCGTAATATTGTTAAATTCGCGAATGATGATACAGGAAACGTAAACGATACAAACGCTAAAACTAAAAGAAGACGTTGATAAAGACATGAAAAAACCAGCCATCATTCTGCTCACTTTTGCCGCGCAAACCCTATTGGGTCACTCAGAAAATGTCCATCTTGATGCGGTACATAGCGTCCACATCGCAGAGGAAACAACTGTCCCTCTTACTTTGGAATACGCAGTAACAACAAATGAGCGCACTTGGGGGCTTATGCAACGCA
>JAJFMB010000014.1 GCA_021772355.1 Chlamydiota bacterium
GGATGGTTATTGATCAAAAGAGAGGCGCCGTATTTCCCGGTTATAGCTCGTACAGAAACTGCAAGCTTAGAGCAATTCTTATGCCGCAATTGAACCAAGCGAATACCTCCCTTTAGAGCCTCTTCGATACGAACTTCGAGATTCGGCTCTTCATCAGTGACTAACATGATGCGTGGCAACATCAATGACTCCTTTTGTGGGGCTTGTCGCAATAGCATAATGTTTTCTGGGAATACGTCCTGCCAGATAGGCTAAACGTCCCGCTTCAGTTGCTAAACGCATTGCCCTTGCCATGTGGATAGGATGCTCAGCTCTTGCAATGGCAGAATCCACTAAAACAGCATCAGCGCCTATCTCCATGGCAGATACCACATCGGATGATGTTCCAATCCCGGCATCAACGATGATGGGAATTGTGATGTATTTGCGCAGCAGTTGTAGGTTGTATGGGTTGCAGATGCCCATTCCAGATCCAATTGGAGATCCCAAAGGCATCACTGCAGCACACCCCATACCTGCCAATTTCTGACAAGAAATGAGGTCGTCATTACAGTAAGGTAGCACAACGAAGCCCTCCCGAACCAATTCATAAGCTGCCTTTAGAAGTTCAACGACGTCGGGAAGAAGTGTCTTCTCATCCCCAATCACCTCAAGCTTAATCCAATTTGTCTCCAACGCCTCTCGTGCCAGCTGAGCCGTCAACACAGCCTCTTTTGCGGTGTAGCAGCCAGCTGTATTTGGTAAGAGAAAGTGTTTGCTGCTAAGATCGTCCAAGAGAGTATTCTCTTCGTTCTTCTTCAGATTTATCCTGCGTATGGCAACTGTGGTGATTTCGGCACCACTTTCGCCAATAGCCTCTAACATTGTGGCATGGTTAGGATAAGCGGCTGTCCCTATCAGCAGTCGTGATGAAAAGACTTTTCCAGCTATTGTAAACGGATCCATTAGCCCCCCTGTATTGCGGTAATCACTTCGATAGAATCTCCAGACTGTACTGCCTGCTCTCCCCATTTTCCCTTTGGAATCACTGCTTCATTAAGAGCAACAGCTATCCCTTTCCCTTTGATCTCGTGCTTTTCAAGCAGCTGACTTAACATGAGAGGTTCATCGAAGATATAGGATTCTCCGTTGAACGTAATTTTTTTTGACATTGTATTTTCTCCTTCATGTGATAGGCGGTCCATGGCGCAAGTAAAATTCCGGATCTTCCATGACCTGTTGCGAAATAATAACCTGATCTCTCTTCAACGATTGGTAAATGATTATCAGATAGAGGGCGAAAGCCAACTTCTATCTGATCTACGGGCATCTCATAGATTGATGGCACGATTTCTTTAGCATACTCCAGTAGTTCCCAAAGTGGGCCGGCAGTAATGTCTCTGTTCATTCCAATATCTTCACTAGTCGCTCCTACGCGAAGTGTCCCATCTCTTTTAGGAACAAGGTAGATGCGGGGTGTGCGAATCATACGCTGCACGCGATAGTTGGGAGGCATTTTAAGTGTCAAAATCTGTCCTTTGATGGGACGCATGGCCAATTTGTGGCGTGCCAATTTCTGGGACCAAGGCCCTGCACATACAATAATAGGGCGACCTTTAATTGCTTGTCCGTTAGACAACCGGATTCCTTCTGGTTGCAGCTCTTGCACTGTGCACCTTTCCAAGAGCTTACCTCCCTTGCGGCAAAAGGCTTGTTTAAGTGCTTCTAGTAAAGCAAGATTGTCTATTTGACACTCATCGGGAATCCAAATTGCAGAAGTAACCCGTGGGGATAATAAAGGCTCTCGATCGCGGGCTTCATCACCCGAGAGCCAGTGCACAGGCATTCCTTCACTCACTTTATTTTCATAAATCCTTTTTATAACTGATCGATCGTCGCTGTCGAGCGCTGCATAGAGGCTTCCCGTTTGTTTGAGCTCTACTGATATTCCGGAATCTTCCTTGAGTTCCTGCAGAAAACGAGGGTAAAGAGATAGACTTTTCCTCCCGAGCTGCCACATTTCCCTATCTTCAAATCCCGCTTCAGTATAGGGAGAGAGCATTCCCGCAGCCACACGGCTTGTTGCTTGTCCGGCAGTACTTTCTTCGTAGATATCTACAGTGAAGCCCGCACGCAAAAGCTGCCAGCCGATACTCAACCCGATCACCCCGCCACCTACGATAATCATACAGTTACCCCGTGGTATAGAGGTCCGGAACCTTTTCCAAGAAGATAACCAGCGCCTTTTGTCATTGCTTTGCTGACATACGATTTAGCTTCTAGAATCGCAACAGGCAACTCTCTTTGCTTGGCCAAATAAGCAGTAATGGCTGCGGAATACGTGCATCCACTGCCGTGTGTGTTGCGTGTATCAATCATCGGAGAAATAAACCACTCCAATTGATCTTCCGTTGCCAAACAATCGGCGCCGCATTCCTCTTGCAAATGTCCGCCTTTAACCAATACAGCATCGCTACCCCACTTCAGCAGTTCCCGGGCACTATGCTCCATCTCTTTCTTGTCCCTAATCACATGTCCCGATAATGCCGCCGCTTCAAATAGATTAGGTGTTATCAATGTTGCCCTCGGAAATAAATATTCTTTCATCGCCTCAACAGCATCGCTTGCGAGCAAACGGCATCCTGTGGTCGACACCATCACAGGATCGACGACAATGGGAACATTCGAAGGTAATTTCTCACTTACTGCGAGGACCGTTTGCTTGTCGTATAGCATTCCGATTTTGATAGCATCAACTCCACTATCACTGAATATAGCGTCCATCTGTTCGCCGATAAATGCAGGGTCCACAGCTCTTACGCCATGAACCCCAATCGTATTTTGAGCTGTTAATGCCACGACCACTGACATGCCGAAACAATCCAACGCACAAAATGTTTTTAAGTCAGCTTGAATGCCGGCGCATCCTCCAGAGTCTGAGCCGGCAATTGTGAGTGTCTTAATATAACGTTGCATCAAACACTACATCCTAGCGGTTTCACTTCACTGAAAGGAGTGCTCGGCACAAATTCGTTGGTGAAATAGTCACAAATAGAAAAGCCCTTATCAGCTATTCCCAAACGTACTGAATAATTGCCGACTTTATCCCAATCGCGTTCCACATTAAGCAGATTCCGGGAAAAGAAGGGCAATGAGCGATTAAATACTTTTTTGTATAGCTCTGAGTCAAGCCTTGGATAGTATTCTTGTATCACCTCAAAAGCGCGATCCGGATTATCCGCAACTAAAGCTGCCCCTCTTTGCGTCGCGCTTAAAAATCTCTGCAACATTTCAGGCTGCTCCTGCAGCACTTTTTCATGCGCGATAAACATGATGGAACAGAAACAGCAACATCCTAGACCGGCAAGCTGATCGATCCTAAGCATGCCTGCCTCCCCCATTTCATGTTCTAATTCAACCTGTTGAAAGCACCCGATTCCAATGCCGGCATCTACTACATCTCGACGAATAGCATCAACAATGTTCATGCCCACACGTACTGTTTCGTAGTCGGTGATTCCAGCACACTTGGCCAGATCGTCGATCATAATCTTGCCAAACTCTCCTACATATCCCAAACGCTTACCGCGAATATCGTCAAAAGATTGGATGCCGCTTTTCTTTAAATAGATTAAACCCGTAGAAGGCTCATCCAAAAGAGTACCAATCGACTTAATCGGATAGCCTCTATTCTTGGCCGCATAGCAATGCACCATCGCTTTCAAACCAATGTCAACATTGCCAAGTCCTACGATTTCCGTAACATCGCTAGGATCCGTCGGCTCAAGAATTGCTAACTTGATATCCTCATCATCATAGAAGCCCAATGCCTTTGCCGCCAGAACCGGTGCATGATAAGGATTGGCATACCAATTTAATAACAACGTAGTTCTTGTTTTCATAGAAATTCCCCTTGTTTGTATCAACGATGACCGGGGAAAAAGAGAAAAAGGCGTGGAAATCCACTCCTTCCATATGATATCCGATGACATCCCTACGCTGGTATGATCCAGATCAGGTAATGCGGTTATCCTCTCAGCCAAATACAAGTTTGGCACACCGAGTCATCAATTAAAAGAAAAGTAAATCACAAGATACTTTTTGTCAAAAAAAAATAGCTTTTAGCAAAAAATTTCAGACCATATAATTACAGACTTTATGAGGATGGTATGGTTGTGGGATACGTCATTATCTGGATAGTTTCTGTAGTTAATTGGAAAGCTGTTTTCCTCTCAGTCATTGTTAATACGATGATCACAATGATTTGGTATTCTAGAAGCGTGCTAGCTATTTCCAAAAGAACGCTAAGATTTTACCTTGTTAACTTTGTGACAGCACTCTTTATGGCTGCTGGACTCTCACTTGCCATAACAAGACACTCCTCCTTTAATGGTGGAGCTTTATTGGGGTTTTTTGTATGGCTTTTTTTTGTTGCTCCAACACTTTATTCTCCTATGCCACGAGACGGGAACACGCCAAAGCTTTTTTATGCCAACCTTATTTGTCTACTTGTAAATCTTATCGTGATGGGGGGCATAATCGGTCATTTAAGCTATTCTGCAACCCCAATAAAATACTGATCTATTACTAAAGTATCAGCATAGCGTCGCCGTATGAAAAGAAGCGGTACTTCTCTTCGATGGCTTTGTGGTAGGCTTCCATGGCAAGTTCATAGCCGGCAAAAGTTGAGACGAGCATCAGCAAAGTTGAGCCGGGAAGATGAAAGTTGGTAAGTAGGCTTTGGGTGTAGCGAAAGCTGTAGCCTGGATAAATAAAAAGGTTCGTGTCGATGGCACCAGGCTTAATGATCCCCTCGTGAGTAGCAAGCGATTCTAGAGTGCGGCAACAGGTTGTGCCGACTGCCACCTGCCTTTTATCCGGTTTACGAGCATTCAGTTTATTAGCTGCGTCTTCAGTTACAGTGCAGTGTTCATAATGCATAGGGTGCTGTCGGATGTCATCTACTTGAACAGGACGAAAGGTTCCAAGACCAACATGAAGCGTTATTTCAGTTGAATCAATCCCTTTTTGCTTAAGATTTTCTAGCAAGGATGGGGTAAAGTGCAAACCGGCAGTAGGCGCTGCTACAGCGCCTGGTTCTTTTGCGAATACAGTCTGATAATCAACTTTATCTTTTACTTCTTTCTCGGGTCGTTGGATATAATGAGGAAGAGGCATCTGTCCATAAAGCTGCAGTTTTTCCCAAAAGGATTCGGGATGAAAAAACTTTAGGATGCGTACGCCCTCTTCTTTAGTGCCGATCACTTCACAAGAGAAATCATCAGCAAATGCAATATGTGATCCGACTGGCAGTTTCTTTGCCGGACGAGTAAGCGCTTCCCAAGTGTCTCCGGAAAGCTGCTTGAGCAATAGAGTTTCAATTTTTGCTCCACTCTCTTTATGACCAAGAAGCCTTGCAGGAATCACTTTGGTATTATTAAAGACAAGGCTGTCGCCTGACGAAAGAATATGCTGCAAGTCTTTGAAAAGAAAATGAGAAATTTCACCGCTTGCGCGGTTGAGAACCATTAAACGGGATTGATCGCGCGGCTCTATAGGCTTTTGCGCGATCAATTCCTTAGGAAGGTCAAAATAATAGGATGAGAGCTGATGCAGATCAATTTTACTTTGCAGTTCCATCAGTGAATCAATTGTATACTTGAGTCAGGAAAAGCGCGGTTCAGGATCTGAGCAGCGTGATCGCCACTATCGGCCATCGTTTGAACATCTTGTAGCGAGACTTTCGAAATAACTGTCTGTCCCTTAGCTTTGCTTTCTTTTGCCATATTGTGCCAGTAGGCGGGGAAAGGAGTAATGACTCCCTCATAAGCGGCAGTTCGGCTCATTACCATATTGCGTGTCAACTGAACAGCGCGATCGACACGGTTAGCATAACTCGTTATAGCGTGGCCTTGGTAGCCCACTTGTTCTGCATCAACTGCCCAATATACTGTCTTAGGATTTTCCGCTTCGTACAAGGCATTAGTTCTTTCGGCAATTGCGATCGCCGCCATTCCTTCAGGCGCCAAGTTCTCTTTAAATTTAATCGTCAAGATTGAAGCAACATAATCTTCGATATCGACTTCATTCACAACGTTGATAATACCATTGATGGAATACACGTATATCGACCCTTTGTACTCGACACCTTCGACATTGATAGTTCCTTGAGGCGTTTCAGGTACAAATTTTAGTTGATGGCATCCTGGAAAAGATTCACCCCAGCGCAAACCTTCGCGCATCGGCTGAATAAATTTTCTTTTCCCTGCATAGCGTGTTGCCAACACTTTTTCCGTATTAGGATCCACGACGCGGTATCTCCCCTTCGTCTCCAAAATTACACCTGGCTGGTCATGAGCAATCAAGACCTTAATCGTCGTTGCCTGAGGCTCTTCCTTAGGCATAAATAGCATTTCCAACCCATCTTTCAAGGTGGCATGCATTGGCATCGCACAAACAGTTAAAGCACTTATCATCATCATGATCTTTGCTTTCATACGGAATCCTCCCAATCTATACAGTGAATTGCTGCATTTATAACGGATTTTCCTATTTGTTTGCTAGAGGTGTTTCACAACGTACCACTACCCTTAGAACCTCAATTAAAAATTAAAATACACTTTTTTTGGAATTTTAAAAAAAAATAAACAATAAAAATCAAATAAAGTTGACTTTATATATAAATAATAGTAAATTAAATGGCATTTTAAAACGTATATTTATCGGAGATAATAGTTATGTATTCAAGTAATGCCTCAACTCACGGATACCGTCCAACAGGCCAATATGGATATTCGCCAGCATCACAAACAAACAGAGGTGGATTGACGCAAAAAGCTCCTACCCCTACGAATCCCTATGCTAGTCAAGGAACTTCAAGTAGACCACTTTCTCAAAGAGCGTCTGTAATTCCTAACCAAAACACACCTCCTGCATCATCAACTGTTGCAAAATCTCATACTACTTTTCATTATTCAGATGGAAGACAACCATTAGCTACTCAGCAATCGCAGCCAAACACTTACACCAACCCTTCACAACCGGCACCTAGGCAACAGCATCAACAATCAACTCATCTGCACACACAGCAAGGCGCATACGCAGATACCCCACAAGTAGCACGTAGGCAACAGTATCAACCATCAACTCCTCAGCACCCACGTCAAGGCGCATACGCTGATACCGCACAAGTACAACAGTATCAACCATCGACTCCGCCGCCAGTTGCATTTCAATGGAGACCTGATTGGCGCACTCCTCTTGGACAATTTTGCCACACCAACATTCGCCATACAGTCCTTAACCCGTCCTTGCTTGATTCCGATCGATATCCTCGTAGTAATAAAACAGAGGGCCAGAAACTTGGACTTGAACCGATAACATTCCGGCAATACCTCAATAAACTCCAGGCAGAGAATGCTGATTACAAAAAACAACTCAGACAATTTTATTTAGAAAAAGGTACATTGCACGAATGTCTTTTCGGAATTAATCCAGACATATCCTTTGCAAAATTAAAACAAACAAACCCTCGTATATTTGCTGAGTTATTCAGTTTGTTTATTGATATACAGATAGACATTCCTAAAATACGAGAAGCTGTTAAGAATTTTGTTCTCGACGTTAATTATGCTAATTTAGATCAATTCAGACTTGAAGCACACCTAAAATATCTTGAAGGCTTACACTCAAAAAACTTCAAAAAAATAGATAGATTTGCTCAATGTTTAATTCATTTGCTTAACAAGAAAAGTGATAACGTGGTAGCGCCCGTCCGTCGATTTCAGTTCGCAAATGAACTGCAGAGAGCATTTGCTAATAGCCAAATTACTTCGCAAGAAGTTCTTGATAGACAGAAAAAATATGATGCTCTCATTTCAGTGCCCTATCGTAATCTTATTGCCAAGGCACGTGAAGAAAAAGGGTTTCAGTGGATAAACCAACTCATTGAGGCTTATTGCCAAAGTAGAGGTCAAAGATTTTCGACAATCAATATAGACGACCTATCCGGTTGGTTTGAGAGAAGGGTTGGACGTATCTCCACTCTACATCTTCTCGAAAAAAAGGCCATTGTTACTACGATGGAAGAAATTGGGTATTGGTTCGCTCCTGAATCCGCAGGTCCCCGTCGCCCGGGTCCTATTAACTGGGAGACAAATTCCAGGTCAGATGAAGACCTTCGTAAAATGAAAAAAGTTTGCTCCCTAGCTGAACATCTAGAGAGTAAGTGTGGATTACAAGGTAGTTTCAACTATCCTTTGAAACCCACTCTTGATGCCTTAACACCTGAGATGAAGAAACGCTATGATCATTTACAAAGTAACAAATCTCTTCAAGATTTTGTTACCTATGTACCAAAGTATTTTTCCGGTGTAGAAAGGGGATGGACTGCAGAGTGTCAACAGTTAAGAGAAGATGCTTATCTTATTCACGCACTCCCGTTTCGAGCAGACCTCGATCAAAATCTTGTGAATCAAGCAAAAGCCAAGGCAGAGGAAATAGTTTTTTACCTCTATACCAGTGAGTTGCCTCAACCCCTGCAAAGTTAAACTTTTTTGAGTTGAATGAGATAGGGATTCTGAGAATCAGATTTTGGGACAATATTTTCTAAAACCGATTTGCGGCCTGGTCTGCGTCTCAGATCTATTTCTTTTTGATAGTTGAGAGTCGGATTGAAACTAGTTCCCATATCAATAAGTAAAATATATGCGTCGTGAAGATCTATCTGATGTAGCTCAGAAAATTTAATTAATTTTTTCAGTTCAGATATAATGAGGCAACTTGAAAGTGCCTTGAATTTAACTTTTCCATTCAGTTCTCTTATCATAGAGACTACATCTGCTGGGTTGCAAAAAGACAAGGAATTGAATTTATCCGTTAATAATCCGTTCACTCGGTTTGTCGTTCGAAAGCTATCAATAATTTCACCCCATAAACTAAAACCAAATTCACTTTCAGAAAGAGTAAAAGTGGGATCAAACAACATCTCTATAGATTCTTTCGGTGTGAACGACTCATTCGAGTATTGTAGGAGAATTCGATCATTTGTGAGAGCCTGGACTAATAAAAAAAGTTGAACATAGTGTGTAAGAGGCCCATGGAGAAAAGGTGCTGTGTATGCCTCTGTAAAAAATCTTAGCTCCCCGTTCCTTGTAATCAACCCATTTGCAATATGTGGTGGAATAAATCTGACAAATTTATAATACTCACTGTTTTGACTTGTTATCCCACAATCCTTCAGGTAGTTGAGGACTGTTTTTAACAGGACTTTGTGCAGTTTCACTGATTTGAGCTCAGGCGTTCTTGGTGTCGGTTTTGCTAGCATAAGGTCATTTCGATAATCGAGTTCAAAATGCACACCCTCTTGTACATAAGGAAAGGGTTCTTCAGGGTGCTCTTGATTCCATTGGTTTAATAGTAATTCATTTAACAGTTTTAAATCCGCGTAACACCGACCGAGATGAGCCAACACATAACAGTACATATTAAGATAAACATGCAAAAAGGCGATCTGTCTGCTTGTGAGTGTTTTTTGAGACGCTAATTTTCTGATACGTCCACTCACTGAGTTGAGTTCGACCTGAATTTTTCCTTGGAACATCTCTGGATCAGTTTTTATCAAATGAACAGTATGCTCCCATCTGCCCTGGTTAAACCCTCTGCAATACTCTTCTTTCTCGGGATCATCTGAGAAATTGATATAATTCAGTATTTCCGGGTCAATGGGATTGGATCCTAAGAAGAATATCTCTAACCTTGATTTGACACTTTCAGTTTTGAAATCCATGTGAATGGCATCCCAAACTTGTATGAAATAGTCTGCGCCAATCTGTTTGTCTTGGAATTGCTGAAATATGGAGTCATTGAAATCATCATCTCCAAAGGGGTCCACACCGGCTTTTAAATACTGAAGCACTAAGTGCTTAACAATCTCTTCCGGATTTGCAATGACCGGTGCCCAGTCAATGGAGGCAAAGGCTGCTTGGTTTCTAGGGAGTCTAGAGTATATGTTGCTGTAGATATCTTGAGGAAAACGAGTGTCTACACGCGTTGTTGCGTCACAATAGAAAAACTCACAGATTTTGTTATCCGGGATAATTTTAAAGGAGACGTAGTAGTGTGCAGTCCTATGTTCCGCGAAGTAGATGGCATCTGGCGAGACCTTTATTGATAATTCAGGAGGCATATAGGGATTGAACCCGGTAAGAGGTAGCGACATAATTTAATTACTAAAAATAATTATTAATTATGTTATTGTAAACTAGTACCTAGTTTAATTCAATATTACTATTTTTTAATTTGATTAATTTCTGGGGATGTCAAGGTGCTGGTAAGCGAGATCTGTGACCTCTCTTCCTCGCGGAGTTCGTCTGATAAAGCCGTTAAGAATAAGGTAGGGTTCATAGACCTCTTCGATGGTGTTTTTCTCTTCACCGACAGCAACGGCGATTGTAGTAAGGCCAACGGGTCCTCCGTTATGATGATCAATCATAGTTTGAAGGATTTTTTTATCCATTTCATCGAGCCCTTTATGATCAATTGCGAGAAGTTCGAGCGCTTGATGGACAACTTCTTTTGTCGCTTTTCCCCCTGCCCTCATCTGACAGTAATCTCGCACCCAGCGAAGCAAATTATTGGCAATGCGAGGTGTCCCTCGGGAACGTCTGGCAATTTCAAGGAGGCCGTCTTGATCAATTGTGAAATTGAGAATACGGCTTGTGCGCTCGAGAATTATTTGCAGCACTTCTGGTGAGTAGTAATTGAGGCGACAGGAAAAGGGAAAGCGGGAACGTAAAGGCGCGGTAAGTGAACCCACTTTAGTAGTAGCGCCAACAAGGGTGAAACGGTTGAGTTTTACTTGAACACTGCGCGCGCTTGGACCGCTGTCAATCATGAGATCGAGCTGAAAATCTTCCATGGCGGGATATAAGTACTCTTCAATGGTTCGATTAAGTCTGTGGATTTCATCGATAAAGAGGACATCACCTGTTTGCAAGTTGGTAAGGACACCGGCAAGGTCACCTGCTTTTTCAATGGCGGGCCCGGAGGTGACGACGAGATTCGTTCCCATTGTTTTGGCGATGATATTGGCTAAGGTCGTTTTTCCAAGACCGGGAGGGCCGCTAAAGAGGCAATGTCCAAGTGTTTCTTTCCGCTCTTTTGCAGCGCCAATAAAAACATCGAGGCGATCACACACTTGCTCTTGACCGGAAAACTCCTGCAGTGTTTGCGGGCGCAAGGGTACTTCAAACGTGACATCTTCCTGACAGAAGGATGACTCGATAAAGCGATTCGTCATTTACGCTAATACTCCCAGGGCATTGAGAAAGACAATTATGATTAAAATTGGTGCTGTATACTTTACGCTAACCCATAAATAGTGTTTTAGCCAAGTGTGTTTTTCGAAAATATGTTCTGCGCCTTTTTTCAGTTCGTCAAAAGCATTCGACATTTTCCACACCCAACCTACTAAGATGACAGCTAAAAGGCCTCCGAGAGGAATAAGGATGTCGCTGCATAAAGATCCTACAATGTCTAGGAATGTCATATCATAAAATGTCATGTCTTTTAGAAGACTTAAAGAAAGCGCGCTCGGAATGCCAAGAAGAAAGGCGCCTGCTCCACAGGCAAATGTCGCAGGGTGCCGCTTCCATCCCCATTCGTCCATTAAATAAGCAATGGTTGGTTCCATGGCAGAAACCTCTGAAGTGATGGCTGCCATTACGACTAATAGAAAGAAGGCGATTGCTAAAAGATAGCCGCCGGGAAGCTGACTAAAAACCCAGGGAAGTGTATTAAACAACAACCCAGGTCCGGCAGTAGGTTCCATTCCGGTTGAAAACACGATCGTTAAGACGGCAATAGCTGCTAACAAAGAGACTACCGTATCCATGATCGCAACAGGAAAGCAGTTACCTAAAATATTTTCTTTATCGCTTAAATAACTGCCATAAGTAACCATCGTTCCTTGACCCAAGCTGAGAGTGAAGAAGGCTTGTCCAAGCGCGGTTACAATGGCAACCGGTGTGATAAGACTCCAGTTAGGGGTGAAGAGGAAGTGTAGCCCCTCGCTGGCATTAGGAAGTGTCACACCTCTAATGGCAAGCAGAATCAGCATCATGTACAACATGGGCATCATCCATTTATTGGCGCGTTCAATCCCGTTACGAACTCCCATATACAGGACAAATACGCAAAAAAACATAAAGAGAAAATGAAACCCGACACCCCAAATGGCACTATTCATCAAGCATTGGTAGTGAGAAGAAACAGCATCGCATGACTCAAAACTGGAAAGATTGCCTCTAACGGCTTCAACTAGATAACCCAATATCCAACCGGCGACAGCGCTATAGAAGCTACTGACAATAAATCCGGTCAGAATCGTTAATTTCCCCATCCAAGACCAAATTTTTGTTTTCCCTAATTTTTTGAAAGCTCCCGAAGGGCTGGTATGGGTCGCGCGTCCTATCAACATTTCGGATATAAACACAGGGAATCCAATAATCATCAAGAAAATCAAATAAAGAATAATAAATGCTGCGCCACCGTTTTTTCCAACGATATAGGGAAAACGCCAAATATTTGCTAAGCCTATAGCCGATCCGGCAACCGCCATGATAAACCCGATGCGCGATCCCCAGGATTCTCTTTTTGCTTCCATGAGTCCTCAGTGATAATTTTTTAGAAAATTTTATCATTATAAGAGACAAATTTACAATGATAATAATTTTTATAGGATTAAATCTTTAACAAATCTTAAAAAACGGTTCTCAAATATTTCTGAAGGGGTTTACTAAAATATGATTACTTGTTACAATTGCGTTTTGATTCCATTCATATCATTTACAAAGGAGGAATCTGATGTCGCCCGAACCAACTCAAGAAGTTTTGAGTGAAGCTATCAACGAGGTAGAAACAACAGATGCTCCAAGCAATCTATCCATTGAGTCACTAGCTCTACTCATTACCACAGAACGTCTCGATCAGCTTGAAAAAAAGACGATGGAGGAGTTTAAAGAACTCAAAGAGAGACAAGATGCCGTGCGTGCTCTCCACAAACTGCTAAAAGAGATCAATGCCAACACCAATCAAAAGGGTGAGCTCGACGCGAGCAATAAAGAGGAGTTGCAAAAACTCCTCGATGAAGCCAAAGAGAAATACGGCATCGAATTTAAGAATAAAGACGGCAAGTATAAATTCACCAAAGATGACCGCGATCGCCTAGTAGAAAATGTGAAAATGTCTGTCGACGACCTTAATGTCCAAAACGAAATGCAATTGCAGACAATTACAAGGCTCACAAATGAGCGTTATGAATCTTATCAAATGGCGCGGACGATCTTAAAGCCGCTGCATGATGATAAAGTTCAAAAAGCTCGAGCCATTGCAGGACGCTAATCATGACACAAGTGCTCGAACAAAAGACTGAAGCCAAGGATTTTCTCCTCGACATGATGGAGAAATATGCTATGGGGGACAAGTCTCTCGATACTTTGCCGACCCTTTCTGGGGAAACCAAAGAGGGTCTCTACCAATACGCCTACCGCTTTTACGAAAACGGAAAATACCAAGATGCGATCAACTTTTTTCGCTTCCTCACTTTGGTCGGGACACAGGTAAAGAAACATTGGGTAGGTCTTGGCGCTGCGCAACAGATGAATAAACAGTATCAAGATGCGATCCATTCCTATAGTATTGCTGCCATCCTAGATGTCAAAGATCCCTATATTCATGTTTATGCTGCCGATTGCTTTTTTGCGGTAGAAGACATCTCACATGGAATCGATGCTCTGAATGCGGCGCAAAAGATTGTTGAAAAAAGCAAAAAATACAAAAAACTACTTCCCGAACTCACAATTTTACGTGAAGCTTGGGAAAAACGGTTAACAAGGAACAAAACCCATGGCAATTGAAGCAATTGGAAGAGGCCCCTACATTCCCCCTGTTTTCTCAGTTGATCACCCCCTTAAACAAGTTGAGGATACCAAGAAAAAGGTCGTTCCTTTTATTGCAGATACTGTGGCTTCATTTGTGCCGTTAACCGGTCCCGTTCAAGAAAAAGCGGAAACGTTTTTTGGGCGCCCAAAGCTAGAAGAACCTAGTATAGAAGCTTTCAATGCGGCTCAATTTCGGCATGAAATGGAAGAGGTTCTTACTCATGTACAGGCAAAAGAGGAAGGTTTAGATAAAGAGCAAGATCACAACGACGCCGACATTATGATTATGAAGATGATGGTTAAATGTATCGTTGCGCAGCGTCAGTCGGGACATGACACCGAGACAATCACCGCCAATGAAATTGCTAATGCCAGAAAATTCCTCGATCGTTTACGGGAAGAACATTTCAATATTAAGGATGATATCAACGATAGGAAGAGCACTGCTGAAACCATCGAATGGATAAACACAGGACTCTCTCTTGGAATTGCAGCTACCTCCATGGCAATGTTTTTAAGCTTAGGACCTGCTGGTTTGATCGCTTATACGATCGGTGGCTTGGGTATCGCGAAGGGACTTACTTATGGCGCAAAAGGGGTTTTAGAATATCAAAATAACGCAAATATCGGTGAGCTTTATCAGGTCAATATGCAGCAAAGTGAAATGCAAGAACAAGTCGATCTCTTCCTCAATATGATGATGGAAGCCTTGCAGGGTGTGTGCAGCAATTGGAAAGACCAAAGAGAGATCTTTGCTCACCGTTTAGAAGCATCAAAATTTAATTAGGAGAACATAATATGGCAGTAGTTGCAGAACGTACGACAGTAGAGAGTCAGTACGAAAACTTTGATACAAGATTTGGCGGAAACTTAGATAAGTTAGACACGATGAATTTTGCTGAGATGATTGAGCTGGTACAGAAGATGGTGCTGCTTAACTTACACTTCTCTGCAAAATTCCTAAGAGAACTTGCGCAAGACGCTAAAGCAGAGACAAAAGTACGCGTTCAAGATTATGTTGACGGCACTAACAATCTAGGTCGTGCTGCGTGTTGGATCGTAGCGGGTATAGTCACAAGTGCCGGTGGCGTAGCAGGTTTATATGGTGTGGCAAGCGGTACGGAGGCCCTACAGAATGTGGGTATTCTTACCGGCAACATAGCGAAACTACCAGAAACAGCAGCGACAATTCTAAACGAACAGAATCAAGGCGCGCAATTTAAACGTCAAAACGATGTGGAAATGGCGAAGAAAAAGCATGAAGGACTTACCAGCAGCAAAACTGAAAACACTCGTCAAAGAGACGAAATCCTTCGTCTAATGAAAGAAGCGCTAGCGCAACAGCACCAGACCAAAAAAGGTTTTACAGCAGTTTCCGGTTAATCACTTTCGTATCTGTAAATAGACATCGGCGCTTCCCCAGGTGAATTCTAGCGGGAAGCGCTTCATGATCTCAAAGTCTACGTCCGCAGCGTAATCCGTTAAAGGGTAGCTCACAGTAACGATCTTGGCACCGGACGGTAACGTTTTGAACTTCTCTGCTAACTTTCGAATGTACTCATCCTCTAGACAGGTCCCATATAAGTAAATGACGGTTGCTCCTTCTAAGTCAGCCTCCAGTAAATCGCAGCACTCAAAACTCACACCCTTAACGTGAAATTTCTTTCTCACCAGGTTAGCTTTCTCTATAAATTCCGGAATGTAGTCTATTCCTTTAACTGTACAACCCTTTATATGATGTAACCAGTAGCAAACACGGCCGCGACCGCAACCGAGCTCAATGACATGGTCCTTAGGTCCTATCTGGCACGCATCGACAATCTTTTCTAGCGTAGTTAGCGGCGTCTCTCCATAGGTGTAGACTTCCTTCTCACCCCGCTTCAACAAAAATTGTTTATTAATCTTATAGGGACTTCGAAACAGATACTGGCTTAGCAAAGCGATATCTTGCCAGCGGAAGTTAGCGTTACCGTAAAAACGCCCCATCACTCTGTAGTATTCAACTGTATTTTTCTTTGTGACAACAAGCCTTGTCCACAAAAGATCAATAAAGTTTTTAAATTTTTCAATCATAATAATGTCACAATATCATTTCCTTGTGATTTAATCCCGAGATTTCGTATTTTCTTCCACATTTTTAAACACTACACTATAGGTATTTCATGAAAAAATTCTGTCTCTTAATATTATTTCTTACCACCTCGCTGCATGCAGAGACGTCGATAGGAACTCCTCTCTCTCCAACGGCAACGAAGGTACTTTTTTTAGGATCCGGGGAACTGGGAAAAGAGGTTGTGATCGAGCTGCAACGTTTCGGCGTTGAAGTGATTGCAGTTGATCGTTACGCCAACGCTCCTGCGATGCAGGTCGCTCACCGCTCTCATGTCATTTCCATGCTGGATGGAGAAGCACTGCGACAGGTTATCGAATTGGAACAGCCGCATTATATCGTTCCAGAAATTGAAGCGATTGCAACAGACACCTTAATTGAATTAGAGCAAGAGGGATTTACTGTGATTCCTACCGCAAAAGCTGCAAAACTCACCATGAACAGAGAAGGAATCAGAAGGCTAGCCTCTGAGGAATTAGGGTTGAAGACTTCACGTTATCTTTTTGCCGACAGCAAAGAGGAGTATGTCGATGCAGTACACGAAATCGGTATCCCTTGTGTCGTGAAACCCATCATGAGCTCCTCCGGTAAAGGGCAATCTGTGATTCGTTCTGAAGATGATCTTGAATCGGCGTGGGACTATGCGCAAATGGGTGCGCGTGGTGGTGCAGGAAAAGTGATCGTGGAACAATTTGTTCCTTTTGATTACGAAATCACTCTACTTACTGTTCGTCATATCGATGGCACTCTTTTTTGCGAGCCAATTGGGCATTTGCAAATTGATGGCGACTACCGAGAGTCGTGGCAGCCGCAGCCAATGACAAAAGACCTCTTAGCAACAGCTCAGGAAATGGCAAAAAAAGTCACTGATGCGCTTGGCGGACGTGGTATTTTTGGAGTGGAATTCTTTATTAAAGGGGACGATGTGTATTTTAGCGAAGTGTCGCCAAGACCGCACGACACAGGACTTGTGACACTGATATCACAAGACCTATCAGAATTTGCTCTGCATGCGCGCGCCATTTTAGGACTACCCATCCCTGGCATAAAGCAGTTTGGCCCCGCAGCTTCAAGTGCTCTTTTAGTCGAAGGAACCTCTGAACAAGTCAGCTTCCATCAACTAGAACAAGCTCTTGCTCTACCAAACACGCAACTCCGTCTCTTTGGAAAGCCCAATGTCAACGGTCACCGCCGTATGGGTGTTGGCCTCGCAACCGGCAGCACGCTAGAAGAGGCGCGTGAAACAGCAAAGCATGTCACAAACAGTATCGACATAGAGCTTTAAAAAAGTTCACTATCCACAAAAGGGGAAGAAATTCCCCTTTTTCTCTATTTTAAGGAAAAAAGGAAAAGACTAATCTCGCCACTAAGAAGAACATCAGTGATGAGAGCACGTCGTTGAAGGCTGTGACAATAGGACCAGAGGCAACGGCGGGATCTACTTTCATTCTAACAAATATGAATGGGGAAAAGGTGCCAAGAAAAGTAGCAGTAAGACAGGCTCCAAGCACCCCGAAACTGATGGTCATCCCAAGAACAAGCGGGTCTGCCTCGAGGACGGCAAACATATTGAGGATATAAACGACCAAGCCGCAAAAAAGACCAAAAAAAGTTCCGATCAGAACGCCAATTGCAATTTCATTCCGCATCGCAAGCCCTTTAGTACCGGCAGAGAGTTCCCCAGTGTACATGCTTCGCACCAAGATGGTACTGCATTGGATTCCAACATTACCTGACATTCCGGTAATAAGTGGAACGAAAAAAGGAACAAAATAAAACCATGGGCTTCCGCTAAAATATGACATCGCTGTCGCTGTGATCAAACCTGAACAAACCGTAACAAAAAGCCAGGGAAGGCGCCAGGCAAAGCGTTTAAAAATAGGTTCGTGTTCACTCACACTTTCACCGGTACCGGCAATAGTCGCGATTGTTTCGTCAGCTATATCTTCCATGGCTTCGACGACATCTTCATAGGTGATCACCCCAACAATGCGATCTTCCTCATCTACTACCGGCAGAGCAGGAATTTGATAACGCTCCACAATATCAACGACTTCGTCTCTGGAACTATCAGCTGTCACCTTGTGTAAAACCGGACGCATCACTTGACGAATCGGCACATATGGAGGATTAACCATAAGGTTCCGCCCTGCAACATAGCCGGCTAATTCCCCTTCATCATTTAAGACAAAGATGCGACGCGTCAAATCAATACCGGGATTATTGCGAATTTGTGTTGCCACCTCACCAATTGTCGTATTGTAGTGAAAAGCAAAATATTGATTTGTCATCAGACGACCGGCACTATGGCGATCGTGCTTTTGCAATTCGCTGATGCGGGTGGCTTTATTGGGTTCTATTGTTTCAATGATCCTTTTCGAGCGTCGATCTGACATGTCATCCAACATCCAAACGGCTTCATCGGGAGGCATATTTTCTAAAAGTTTTTTGATCGTTTGATCATCGAGCTGTTTAAAAATGGCCGAACGGGTATTGCGTCCGGTATGGATCATAAAAATTGTTTTAGCATGTAAATCAGGTAGATTTTCAAAGACAATAATTCGTGAATCAGGAGGTAGTCGTGTTACGGCATAGGCCAAATCGATGGGATCGTGCTCTATAGCAATTTTGGCAACGTCATGTAGCAAAACCTGCATGGTTTGCTTATGGAATGCCTGCTCTAACTTTGCATTTAAGGCATCATCAAGATTGCTTGTTCGGGAATCAAGCAGATTTCCTATCGAGATTGGAGGATGCTCAATATACTCTTCATTCTGTTCATTATCGGCTTCCACAAACGCCTCCACATCAAGGATTCACCTGCATCATACCTTGTATCTATAAAAAAATTCAAGATGTTCCTAAAGGGATGCTCATTGATAAGTATTGATTGAATTTTAACAGTTAAGCGGGTAGAATATTCTTATTATTAACCATTTCTATAGATACATCATATGTTTTCACCCAAAAAAATCCGCAATATCGCCATTATCGCTCACATTGATCATGGAAAAACGACACTTTTAGATAATCTTTTCAAGCAATCTAACATTTTTCGCGACAATCAGCAAATTCCTGAAAGAGTCATGGATTCGTATGATCAGGAAAAAGAACGAGGCATTACGATCTTCTCTAAGCCAACCTCGATCTTTTATCACGATTACAAGATCAACATTATTGATACTCCAGGACACGCGGACTTCTCAGGTGAGGTTGAACGCGTCTTAGGTATGGTTAACTGTGTTCTTCTCCTTGTTGATGCTCAAGAAGGTCCGATGCCGCAAACGCGTTTCGTGTTGATGAAATCTCTACGTATGGGCCTTAAGCCTATTGTCGTTCTCAATAAAATTGATCGTCCCCATGCCAACCCTGACCGCGCGCTTAATCTCACGTTTGATTTATTCGCTGAACTTGGCGCAACTGATGAGCAACTTGACTTCACCTATTGCTACGCCTCTGGATTCAACGGTTATGCCATGAAAAATCTTGATGATCCTCGTGAAAACTTTGGTCCTCTCTTTGATTTAATCGTAGAAAAAGTTCCGGAACCACAGGGAGCACCTGAGACCCCATTTTTGATGCAAGTAGCAACATGTGCTTATGACGATTATGTCGGTCGTAAAGCTTGTGGCCGTGTTCTTGAGGGAACAATAAGAAAAGGGCAAACTGTTATTCGATGCGATAACGAGGGCGGCAAAGAAACACGTGGACAAATTGTACGTGTTGAGGGCTACCACGGCATCAGCACTGTTGAACTAGAAGAGGCTGGAGTTGGCGACATTGTCATGCTATCAGGAATTCCCGATGTCACAATTGGTGATACTTTATGCGATCCTGCCCAAACAAGAAGAATGCCGAAAATCACGATGGACGAACCAACTGTCTTTGTCGACACCACGATCAATTCAAGTCCATTAGTTGGAGCTAGCGGTAAATACGTAACGATTAGCCGTCTTCGCGAACGCTTAGAAAAAGAAGGGCGCGCCAATATTACGTTGAAAATTGAAAACTCGGAAACTGATCAAGACAAAATCACTGTATCAGGTCGAGGAGAACTACACCTCGCAGTTCTTTTTGAAGCGATGAGGCGAGAAGGGTATGAGTTTAGCATCTCTAACCCGCAGGTCATCACAAAAGAAATTGATGGCACAAAATATGAGCCGATTCAAAAGGTGCATGTCGAAGTTCCGGAAGAGTATTCCGGTCGCGTGATTGAGGATCTATCCAAAAGAAAAGGGGAGCTGCAACTCCTCCATACTAATCAATATGGTGTTACTTCCTTAGAATTTCTTATTCCAATGCGAGGCCTTATGGGTTATCGCAATGACTTTCTGACAGCAACGCGTGGTCTTGGTATCATGACGGCCCTGTTTGATTCCTATCAACCCTGGAAGGGAGCAATCACAGCGCACAATCGCGGTGTATTAATTGCCAATTGCGCTGGAAAAGCCAACGGCTATGCTTGCTTTAACATTCAAGATCGCGGAGGTCTTTTCGTTAAACCCGGTGATCATGTCTATGAAGGGATGGTTGTTGGAGAAAACAGTCGCGATAATGACCTTGTTGTGAACATTACCAAGGAAAAACAGCTCACAAACGTACGCGCTTCCGGAACGGATGAAAATGTTATTTTGGCTCCTCCTCGCACTTTCACTCTGGAACAAGCGATCGATTACATCGGCGATGATGAGTTAATCGAGGTGACCCCTGCTATTATCCGCCTTCGTAAAACTTTCCTAAAAGAAACGGACAGAAAAAGAAAGAAGTAAGGCTCTGAAATACCACACCTTCTTAATAAAACCTTAATATTTAATTAATATTAAATAAATATTTATTATTTATATTAATTTTTAATTAAAACAGAGGTTTATCATGATTAAAGGTATTCAATATCCAGATCTTCCCCCTTATCCATCACAGGGTCCAAATCCTGTTGATGATAAACCTGAGGCATTACCTGTTCCTTCTCCATTTAATCCCGATGTCTGCTTTGTGGACAAAGCCGGCACTAGCTACTCAATGAAGGAGTTGAAGAAGAGCAAAGTCTTCACGCACTTAGATACGTCCAATTGTTTGAAGAAAATCGATAAAAGAATAGACATCCTAAACGCAATTAAATGGACATTGATAACCTTGTTAGTAGTTTCCTATATTGGGGTACCCATTACTGGCGTGTTATTGGCAAAGAGTGCTTTTCTCGGGGCTTTAAATGAGACTGGTTTATGGTTAGTTCCTATAACTCTAGGGGGCCCTCTTTACCTCGGTGGCGGAACTGCGTGTGTTTTCTCTCTCGCCTCAAACTTGAAAAAGAGTCGAGAAAAACTAGCTAATTTCCTAAATACGGAACACTTTGATGTCATTGATTTTAAGGCTTACGAAAGCAAGATCTTAAGTTTGAAGGAATTTTGGGGAGGGGAAAAGAGTGTCGATGAGATCAACCTCTTCGAGTCGCAAATTATAAATCTCCACGAACTACAAAAAAAGAGATTAGAACAGGAAGAGCTATTACAAAAGAAGAAACTGGAATTACAAGAGTTGCAACAGAATAATAATAATCAGATTAGCGACATAATTGAAGAGAATATCTCACAGAAACAACAGGAAATGGAACAACTAAGACGGGATATAGAATCTCTTTCTACAGAAATCGTCAATAAGTTTGAGGATATTAAGAATCAAAATGTTCCCTTGAAGGAGAGTGAAATGATCAGTGAGGAGGACTTGAGTCCCCTGCTAGCTACTGATTCAAATCAGACAGAAACTGTTCAAATTCCGACGTTGCTCTCAGATTTTCCAACCACTCATCGTGCATGAGGTCCTCGAAGGAGGGCAAGGCACCAATTTTTTCCGCTTTTTCCAGGTAGTGGATTGAGAGGTTGAATTGCTTGCTTAGTGAGTAGAGGCAAGCAAGATTGTAGTAGGCTTGCACACTTCCCAATGAAGCGGAATAGACAAGCTTTTTCTCAGCTTCTGTATATAGATGCTGACTTTCTTCCGGACAGTTCGGATCGTATATCATCTGAGCGAGATGGATCAATGTAACTCCCCAATCATGTGAAATAACTTCATCCTCATGATCGTAGGAAAATGCTGCCTGGAAGTGATTTAGTGACTGGTAGAAGGTTTGGATATCACCTTTAAGCTCTGCTAAATGTGAATAAGCTAAGGCGATATGGTAATGGATAGCTGTATTTTGCGAATCTGACTCGATTAATTTTTGAAAGAAGCGTAATGCTTGATCGATATAGCTGGTATCTTCGTAGTGATCGCCGAGCATATCCAAAATGCAAGCATAATGGAAAAGCCACTCGGGTTCTAAGGAATCTTCTCCATCAAAGAAGGAAAAAGCTTGTTCAAACTTTTGTTTGGCAGATTCTAAGAAATCAACATCATCACTCATTTCAGCTAATTTTAGTAGAACAACCCCCCAGTCACTCCAAAATTGAGGTGCAACCTTACCGCCAAACTCAACAACGCGTTGGCAGAATTTATCTGCGAGCTCAACAAGCTTACGATCTTGCTTGAGTTCTCCAAGAGCAAAATGAGCAAGGGCTAGCCCATACCATAATAGAGGTTCTTTATCATTTAGGTTGAGGGCATGGCGAAATTTTTCAATCGCTTTGGCGTAGTACTCTTCATCCTCAAAATAACGACCCAACTCATTTAGACATGTTCCATAAAGATACCACGTCAGGGGATCTTGATTGTGGAGTTCCAAGCTCTTAAGTAGTTTTTTTTCTGCTTCTTTAAGCGAGGAAAGCTGATCTGTATAGACACCGCACAACATCAGAGCTTCTCCCCAGCTGCGTAAAATGTGAGGATGATTTGCCTCACGCTCATCTGCTTGTCGGTAGCGCTCTAAGCTTTCAAGAAGAAAGTTTGCGTTTTTTTGCCACTTTCCGTAGTTAACAAAGAGATTAGCCCATTTAAGCCATAAAATACCGTGGTGCTGTTCAATCTTTGCGGCTCTTTCATAACACTCATGTGCGCGATAAAAATCATCGTCATTGGGATTCAAGTGGAACACATGGTGATAGGTACAAGCAAGGTTATACCAAGCTTCGAAATAATTTGTGGCGAGCAAAATTGCTTTTTTATAGTAGCCAATTGCCTTGTGAAAGCCTTCGCGCTGACCTGTCAAATAGGTAAGTTCCACCAAGGCGTTTGCGTAATCATTCCAGAACTCGGGTCTTTCTAATTCTGTTTCCGCCGCTTGTTTGAATTTATCAATAGCATGACAAAAATCTGCGACTTCACCTGACACTTTTCCATATAAGAACCAGCTTTGCCCCCATTTCCAAAGACAATCTGCCTTCATGGTTAAATCTTTAAATTGGCAGCTCTGATGCGCTTTAGTAAAAAGGATGTCTGCTTGCTGAAAGGCGCTAAGATCGCGGTTGAGCACTCCAATACGCGTTTGCACGCACGCCCATTCAAACCAGGCAGGATAATAAGCTTGGTCAATTTCAGTTGCTTTTTGCAAGGCATTAACCGCGTGATTCAAATATTTGACGTTATTTTCATGCTTTGCAAAAGCGTGACCTTTGCGATACAAAACAGGTGCGCTTCCGGGAGCTATTTTCATAGACAAATCGAAACTGCTATTTGCGTCTTGATCACCGGATTGCAATTGCTTATCCCCTCGCATCGCAAACAACAAACCGAGTAACTCCCTCTCTTCGCAATTTAACGATTGCCAGCTAGTGGGGTCATGGTAAGCATCAAGAGAGTCGAAAGCTTCTTTTTTTCGAATCTCTTCAAGGTGCTTTTTCTTATTTGAATTATCTTTCATATTACCGGACAATTTTACTCTTATTCAGCTTATAATTCAAAGGTTATGAATTGCATTTATCATTTCCGACAACTCGGTAATGGGCTCCTGGCAAACTCCCTCTCGACAGAGATAAAGCGTAGTCTTCCCTTTTTGCGCGGTATAGTCACGCATAGCAGGAATTAAAGAAAGAAGTTGTTCGTCATTATCTCTTTTCCAAACCACAGCTTTGTGAGGGATATAGTTACTAAAAATAGCGTGCATAAGCTCTGTTTGATACTCATCTTTATTGTTGAGAGCGACCACAATCGTCGTCGCCTGACGATCATAAAAACGGCTGAGATTCATTATCTGAAAACAGTAACCGGGAGCATAGTTATCAATGTATTTTTTAACAGCCATCAATACGTCTGAGGCATCATCAAAGTAATCAGGATAGAAAGAGAGACGGTAAAGCCGTAATAAGTTCTCACACTGTATTGAATTGCCTGAAGGTTCAGCACCATCGGCATATTGGCATTTCCGTAAAATGATTGAAGAATCCTTACCATCAGTCTGATAATACGCACCCCCAACTGCTTTAAATTCTGAATTGAGGATTGTATTCATACGCAGTGCCCATTCTAGCCACTTCGTCCCGCATCCTGCTTCATAGAGGCTAATAAAACCACGAATCAAAAAGGCGTAGTCATCAAGCCCGCCTTGGTACTGCGACTCATCCTCTCTCCAGCGGCGCAGTAGTCTTCCTTCGTGCCACAAATTATCAATAATAAATTGCGCTGCATTTATCGCAGCTGTAACATATTTTTGCTCTTGAAACGCTCTTCCCGCTTCTACCATTGTATAGATCATGAGGCCATTCCAACTACTCAAAATCTTATCATCTTTTAAGGGGTGCACCCGCTTTTCACGATGTTCCCAAAGTTTCTTTTTCTGACTTTCTAGTATTTCGGCAATGTCGTTTGGGTTCTGGCTAATCTGTTCGCAGTACTCTTCTATACGGAACTCTGTGTTCAACACATTTCGTCCCTCGAAATTACCTTCCTCAGAAACACCGTAAAAATCACAGAAAAGCTCACTATCTTCAAAGCCGAGCACCTCATCAATCTCTTCTTTGGACCACGTGTAAAAATACCCTTCTCTTCCCTCACTATCAGCATCTTCTGCCGAATAGAAGCCTCCTTTTGGATGCGTCATATCTCTTAGGATGTAAGTCAGTATTTCATCACAAACCTTTCGGTATAGCGGTTTTTTGGTGACTTGCCACGCCTCTAGGTAGCAGTAGGATAACAAGGCGTTATCATAGAGCATTTTTTCAAAGTGGGGGATGAGCCACTGCTCATCAATACTGTACCTTGAAAACCCTCCGCCAAGATGGTCGTAAATACCGCCGCGCTGCATCATATCAAGGGTTTTTTCAACCAAAAAAAGCGCTCGACTATCTTGATTTTTAGATGAATAGCGCAACATAAAGCTGTACTGATAGCCAATAGGGAATTTAGGAATCCCTTTCATTCCCCCAAATGTGGAATCTGCCATTTTGTAAATGATTTCAGCTGTATCCTCAATTTGCTCTTTGAAAGGGAGCTGGTCCCCCACTGCGTGAGAGCTTTGAGCAAACACTTCGACAATTTTCTCAGCTTCTTGAATGACCTGTTCCCGCTCTTCTCCATTCCAAACATCTCGAATGCGCATAATAAGTTCAGTAAGCCCCATCATGCCGTGACGACTATGAGAAGGTAGATATGTCGTAGCAAAAAAAGGTTGAAGATCGGAAGTTAAGATAACGTTGAGAGGCCATCCGGCGGAACCTGCCATCATACTTTGAGCAAATTCCATGTACAAATTATCGATTTCAGGCAACTCTTCACGATCAACTTTGATGTTAACAAAGGAGTCGTTGAGCAGTTGAGCAATTTCAATATCTTCAAATGATTCCCGCTCCATGACGTGGCACCAGTGGCATGTTGCGTAGCCGATCGAAAGGAATATTGGTTTATCGAATTCCTTCGCGGTATCAAATGCTTCTTTGCCCCAAGAATACCAATCAACGGGGTTATGAGCGTGTTGCAGTAAGTAGGGTGACTTCTCTCGAATCAGCCGGTTTGTGTAGAGGTGCTTTTCAGCCATAAAAATCCCAATTCAATCATTTCCTTATTAGGACATACTCTTCTTTCATACACAAATCAATGATTTTTTTACTTCAGACCTAGAATTTTTCATGATCATCTAAATATATTTTGAATATTTATCAACATTGCCCTTGAGTTTTTAATATATACAGTATATGAAACATGTTTCATCTGTTTAAATCTTGAAAGGGCCAAAAATGCAAGATCACTCAAGCTCACCCCAAAATCACAAGCAAAAACCTCCTCATAATCAGTTTAAGAACAACATGATTATTACGCTGTTTAGCAGTTTAATTCTTCTTCTGATCTGCCTTGTCGGGGTTGAAATATTTAGAAGCAATCGTACTCCACAAAAATATGCCGAAGCTAAAGTTTCCATGAAAAAACCGCTTCGTATCGCATCATCTAAACAGCGAAACATGAGTTTTTCTGATGGTATTGGAGCCAAAGGATCTAATCATATTGCCCTTGAAACAAACCCGACAAAGTCATTTGAATCTTTGAGGTTTACTCAGCTCGAAAAGTCTCTTGCTGAAAAAGAAGCACTTCACCTTCAAGCCAATGAAACCATTCACAGCCTTAACCATGAAATAGACATCGCGCAAAAAAAGATCAAATTAATGGATCTAACACTTGATACGCTTGCGAACCGGTTGGAGATGCAAAGAGCAGAAAAAGAGAAAATAGAGCTTAATTATAGAGAACAAATGTTCAAACTTAGCGACGAGGCTCAAGCTAAAACAGAACAGATTAATCACGAGATGCAAGAAAGCCTTGCAAGACAGCAAGAACTAGAAACTAATTTACAAGCAAAGATCGCAAAGATAAATAAGCTTACCGCTGCTTGGAAAAAACAAGAGAAAACCCTTCTAAACCAGGCCGAAGAGATTCTAAAACTCAACACTCATATAGAAGACAACCTCTCTCAAGAAATCGTTTCCCTGACATCTTCAGTTGAATTTGAAAAGAGTCAAAACAAAAAACTATTACAGACTCTAGATGAGACAAAGCAATCTCTTAACAGCGAACTTGCCGACACAAGAGAAGCTCTTTACCTGGCACTAAGCGATTTAGAAGATAGTAATGCTCGAATGGATGAAGCATTTATCGGGGAAGCTGAGCTGATGAAGTTAGTTTCTGACCGCGACACTTCACTAGCTTTGAAATCGCTTGAATTTGAGACTCTTTTTGACAACTACGCTAAGTTGGAAAAAGACATGAGCCAGGAAATGCAAAACTTAGCCTTTTTTATCGATCTCGAAAAAAGCAGCTCCAAACAGCTACACCAGCAGTTAGCTCAAGCGTTGAACAAATGTGAAGAAGAAAAACATCGCGCTCAAGAGCTGGAAGCCAAATTACAAATGGTAATCAAGCAAGTGCAAGAGAGTGAAGAGAACTCAATGGCGCAAAATGCTCTTTCTGTTTCAAAACAAAATGAACTACAGAAAATCGTTGACGCTCTATCAGCTGCGGAAGTGGAAAGTAAGGATCAACTCGAATTTTTAACCCTTCTTTCTGAAGTGGAGCAATTAAAATCCCAGCAGTCCCTACAGGAGCTCTATGATGAGCAGATGCGATCACACGAACTTTACCAAGCGCTGAGAGATTCTCAAGAACAAAACCAGAAACTTTCCGAGCAATTAACAGAGCAATACGCTCTCTATGGTCAAGTTGAAACTGAAATGATGCTTTCGGTCAATAATTTGAAGTCCAATCTAGAACTCGAAAGAAGCCGTGTCCAAGAACTTAGTCAGGACCTAAAAAATACAGTCGCACAGTATCAAGACGAAAGAGAACGTGCTTATGAGCTAGAAGAAGTTCTCATTATGTCCATTGAAAGAGCACAAGTTCTTGAGGAGAATCTGGAACAACATCGCTCCTTACTCGCATCTAAAGAAAATGAAATCAAGCTTAATTCTCAAGAATACACATCTCTAGTGTCACTTGAAGCGCAACGAAAAGAAGAGGCGTTATCGACGATAGTTATTGAGCAAGCTCGTGTAGAGAATCTCGAAACAGAGCTGGCACAGGAGAGAGGTAAAGTACAGCAACTTCAAAGCGAACTCGAAATGCAACGGACACTCTTGACAGAGAAACAAAAAGAAAGCTCTGAAACAACAAGAGAACTCACGGATGCCCTTGAAAACCAAAAAACAAAAACAAATGAACTAAGTTACTCTTTAGAGAATCTGGATCTTGCAAAGCAGAAGTACGAAGAAGAAATTGCTGAGTTAAGAATAAGTCTAAGCGCTGAGGAAGCGCGTTCCGAAGAAATTGCCAATGCTCTAAAAGATGCTTTTACTGAACATTATACACAGCAACAGCAAACGCAAGACCTAGAAGAAAAGTTGAGCGTGGCACTTGAAAAGGCTGAACTTCTGGAGAAAGAGCTCGAAGTTCAACTTGCAAATCTCAATCAAAAAGAACACGCGGTCTCATTGTCTTCTGAAAAAGAACAAGAACAAGCCAGAGAGTTAAGAAGCACAATAAACTTAAAAGCCTCTTTAGAAGCAGAACTTTCTGAAAGAACTCAAGATCTTATCGAATGTAGAGAAAATATAGCCCGTTCTATGGAGCTGCAGCAAGAGCTACAGCAACAGTTATCAGAAGAACAGGATAAAGTCACTCTACTTGAAAATGAACGCGCTCAATACCCCATAAATGAGATACAGGGAACTCTCGCAGTCTTGTCTACCGAACTTGCGGAGAAAGAGCAAAAAGCGTCTGAGCTAGAAGATAAGCTACAAGCTGCAAATGCAAAAATGGCTTCCCTTGAATCTGATATGACCGAACAACAAGAGCGATTCGCACTCAAAGAAAAAGAGCTCCTTTCCTCTTCAGAAAATGAACAAATCATTGAAGATTTAAAAGAGCAGCTCAGTTCAGCACGAGACCAGGCACACCAAGTTGAAGCTCTTCTTATGGATCAAAAATCTCTTGCACTTCAAAAAGAACAGCAGCAAGAAGCTATTGCTGAAGAGTTGTCTAGCAACAAAGGCCGGGTTTGGGAACTCGAACAACAATTGGCAGATGTTTTTAACCAAGCTGAAAGAATTGATCAGGATACACAAGCGGCAAACCATTTAAAAATAAGTTCGCTTGAGGAAGAACTCAAAGTGGCAGCAGATCGAGCGCTTGAATTAGAAAGTGAGATTACCTCTCAAAGAGCACACGTAATGGAGAAAGAATCTGAGCTGACAATTATAAGGGGAAATCTCACAGCAGCCCAGGCCGAGGTAAACTCCTCTCAAGAAGTGTACCACATGATGCAGGAAACTTTAGCTCAGTACAATGAGGAGTGTCAACGTGTGGAAACATTAAACGCTCAGTTAGCGGCAGCAGAGCAAAAGATTCAACTGACTGAAAATGAGCTAAATCAAAAACAACAGCATATTGCCAGTCAAGATAGTGCTTTGGAAGAGCAGACACAACAACTCGTTAATGCACTCAATGAGCAAAAAAATCAAACAGATCAGGCACTACAGTCTCTTCAAGAAGCGTTGGTGAAATTTGATCGAGAGCAGAACCATGTTAAGAGCTTGGAAATACAGTTGCAAGAGGCAGAGCAAGCACAGTCACGGCTTGCGGAAAAAAATTCCATGCTCGATGTAAAAGAAGAAGAACTACAATCAATCATGGAAAGCTACTCCTCTCTTCATAACGAGCTGGCTCAAGAAATCGAACAACTTAAAAACTCTCTGTATTCAGAAAAGCAAGAGAGGGAAGTTCTTTCAAAAGAGTTACAAGAAATTATGGCCAACTACACTGCCGAACAGCAGTACTCTCATGAACTTGAGCAGCAGCTATCAGATTTAGACACTACCGAGAATGCCATCACCGCATCAAACTAGGATAGCAAAATAAAACTGTCAATTTTACAACAGATATATCCTCTCTTTTAAGCAATGTTAGGATTGACGAAAACTTTTAAACCCTTTATATTCTTCCTTATCGTCTATACCCAGGTGGTGAAATTGGTAGACACGCCAGATTTAGGTTCTGGTGCCGTAAGGTGTGTAGGTTCGAGTCCTATCCTGGGTAAAGCATTAGGGAACATATATTGCATATGTTCCTTTTTTTTTAATTGCGACCGGCTGGCATTCGGCTGCTTCGCGCCAAGTACGCTGCACGAGAGGCAGCTACGTAGATACACGATCACGACGGCGCGCGTGCACGGGCGCCTGCGTGTCTGCGCGTCTCACGT
>JAJFMB010000131.1 GCA_021772355.1 Chlamydiota bacterium
CAGCGCAGGATGAGCCTATCATGGAATTCGGCATGCGAAGAGCTCAAGGGATCGACGGCGCGATTACAGCCAGCCGAGCGGCGTATATCGGCGGATGCGATTACACCTCAAATGTGATTGCAGGAAAACTGTACGATATTCCTGTGAAAGGCACGCACTCTCATAGCTGGGTGATGGTGTTTGACGATGAGCTGGAGTCGTTTGAAACCTATGCCCACACGCTGCCTGATAACGTGGTATTTTTAGTTGATACGTACGATTCGCTGAAAGGGGTGCACCGCGCAATTGAAGTGGGTAAGTGGCTAAAGAAACAGGGAAAGAAGATGCTGGGCATACGCCTCGACTCCGGCGATTTGGCCTACCTTAGTAAAAAATGCCGCAAACTTTTGGATGAGGCGGGCTTCGAAGATACGCTGATCTACGCAACAAACGAGTTGGATGAAACAATCATCAGTGATCTCAAGCGGCAAGGGGCAAAAATCGGAGTGTGGGGAGTGGGCACTAAGCTCACAACAGCCTACAGCCAGCCTGCCTTGGATGGCGTTTACAAGCTATCTGCTATTAGAAATCCGGGCGAGGAGTGGAAGTACAAACTCAAACTCTCGGAACGAATGACCAAGATCTCCAATCCGGGGATTCTAGAAGTAAAGAGGTATCGACAAAACGGAAGATATATTGCCGATGTGATTTACAATAAGGGTACTAATATGAGCAAGGGGTGCTGCGTAATAGACCCCTTGGACGCGACAAGACAAAAAATCATTGGAAAAGAGTTCGATTGCGAAGATCTACTTGTCCCGGTATTTCGTTCAGGAGAGCTCGTGTATAAGCTTCCCTCATTGCATGAAATCCAACAAAGAGCTAAGGATGAACTTTCCCACTTTCACGATGGGGTTAAACGCTTTTTAAATCCGCATCAGTATGTTGTAGGGATGGAAAAATCGCTCTATGACCTGAAAATTAAGCTCGTCGAAAATATCCGCTTAAAGAAAAACTAACGCTATCTCGGAGCAAGAATCATGACAGCTTTAATTATCATCGACCTACAAAATGACTTTCTCCCCGGCGGATCTTTAGCTGTGCCTGAGGGAGATAAGATTATTGAAGGCGTAAATACACTACTTGACCTCCCTTTTGATACTATTGTTGCAACAAAGGACTGGCACCCCTCGGACCACGGCAGTTTTGCTGACAACCATCAAGATAAAAAACCGGGCGACTTTATCAAATTAGATGGCATCGACCAAATCCTGTGGCCTGCTCATTGTGTACAAGAGAGTCGAGGTGCCGAGTTTCCTCCGAAATGGCACTCAGAAAGGATTCATAAGGTGATTCATAAGGGAACCGAAAGAAATATCGATAGCTACAGCTGTTTCTTTGATAATGGACACAAACGCTCTACCGGTCTAGAGGACTACCTCAAAAAGCAAAACGCGCACTCTCTTTACATTGCCGGTCTTGCAACGGATTACTGCGTGAAATACTCTGTCTTAGATGCGCTTGAATTGGGCTTTGATGTTACGGTGATCACCGATGCGTGTCGTGGCATCGACTTAGAGCCGGGAGATGTTGAAAAAGCGCTTCAAGAAATGCAAAACGCAGGCGCCCATCTCAAAAGCGTGAACGAACTATGTCACCTATTTAATGAGTAAAAGATCCAACCTGCCATCATACCGGCAATCACAAATCCAATCGCATTTATCCAAACCGGGACTACATAATCCCCAATAATCAATGTAAAAGGATTAATTAGCCGATAAAGATGAATAAGGGCGACAAAGATAAATATCGCTCCTGCGGTAACTGCTGCCCAATTGTATTCCATAACGCCTCTTTGGTTTGAAAAAATGGTCTAGTTCTCTATCCTTTTTGATGTTAACTTTTCAATTATAATTCTGATAGGATTTTGTTATGCCTCATGCAACCTTAGCTATTCGCACATCTCCCTCACCCAGCTTGGTCACTACTCCACCTCCTCCTGATCTTTCCCTCCAACTATTCATGGAAAAATTTACGGTTAATGACAAGGTTCTTCAATTGGGATATGAAAAGAAAAATGATTTAGATCATTTACTCGATTGCGGATTACATACACTCGTTGTTGAGCAATCTGCAGATAGAGTCCTTCTGATCAAGACTCAATCCATGACAACTGAAGTCCAAAAGAGCAAATTCCAAGAGATGCGCATAGAACCTGATTATTTTGATGGCGTGTGGGCACGCGATTCTCTCTCCCAAATTCCCAAAGCTGATCTTCCTTCTGTATTAAACAATATCAACGAGGCTTTGAGAGAGGGTGGCCACTTTTTTATTTCTGTACAAAAAGGTACTTTTGATGGGATTGACGGGCGCACTCATCAACACTTGGCTTGTTATGATGAAAATGAGATAATGCAATTCCTTAAAGAGGCAGGCTTTATTATCGAGAGTTACTCAGGAGTTACGGATGGAACTATTGAAATCCTATGTAAGAAATAAACTTTTTTTGCTTTTGGCGCTCACGCCTTTTGTCCTTAATGCACGCATAATCGAATCGTCAAGCATTGATGAGGCAGTGACGCACTTTATGCCGGAAGCGTGGATTATGGTTGATCTTGATCATACACTTTTTCAGGCAAAACAATCCGAGGGTCATCTTTTTTGGATCTACAACGAGTTAGACAAGCACTTAGAAATGGGCATGACAAGAGAGGAAGCCATCACAGCTATCTATCCCTCTTGGATCGAATCTCAAAAACAGTGTCCTGTAGAGACATTAGAAGCAAGCTTCGTGCCTCATCTGCTAGCACTGCAAAGAAAAGGAGCGATCGTAATGGGATTCACCCAGCGCCCTCCGGAAATTGCAGAGTCGACTGCTGAGCAAGTGCTCTCTTTAGGTATCAATTTCCTCTCCACAGCCCCTTCTCAAGAAACTTTCTTTCTTCCTTTTCGTCACTCTGCCCTCTATAGTAATGGAATCCTTTTTGCCAGTGATTACAACACCAAAGGAGAGGTCTTATCCCCTTTTTTCAAACGGATAAATAAAATTCCGGCAAAGGTCGTAATGATCGATGATAAACGAAAAAATCTTGAAGATATAGAAGCGGTTTTAGCAGAATTAAAGGTTGAATATCTCGGCATTCACTACACCGCCATTCAACATGTCAAATCCAACTACACTCCATGACTAAGTTTCGCGAGACAAAAAAAGGGATCACTTTTCAAGTCAAAGTCATCCCTAAATCGAGCTGTAGCAAGATTGTGGGCTGGGAGGAAGATCTCCTAAAAGTGCGCCTTGCTGCGGTCCCTGAGAAAGGGGAAGCTAATAAGGAATTAGTCAAGTTACTGAGTCAAAGCCTTAAGGTTGCAAAAACCACGATCAGCATCATTCAAGGAGAAACCTCCAGAGTCAAAACCGTTCTTATTCGAGAAACCCTTCTCGAGCATATTGTACGCCATATTTGAGAAGAAATTATCAAGTAATTATTTTATTTTAAATAAATTCTTTATTTGATATTTCTATAGAATATCTTTCCAACATGGAGGTGAAAGATGAGCGTAAATTCAAACGTGCAAGCAAACGAACTCCATCAAGAAGTGTTAGATGAAAGTGTACTACACGATCTCGACAGTCTTCTTGAAGGATGGCAAGAAACAGCAACTGAAAAAAATGTTGTTATCAGTGATTTAGTTGCAAATTATCTTGAGACAAAAACAGATGGAGACACTCTCCGCATCCCTGAAACCGGTCGCCTTCGAAGGGTCACTTATGAGCAGCAAAAGCGTGTAAGAAGTATCGAGATCAACCGGATCATTCATCGCATAGCTTCTGAAGAAATTAGCCGCACTGAAAAAAAAGGAACGGAAGAAAGTGTTGCTCAAGCTATAGGAAAGGCTCTGTATGAATATTCTATCGTACAAAAAAGAAACGAGGGCAAAACTTTAGGGGAAGCGATCGCCCAAAAAATCGATCTTTATAAGTATTACAATATGGATCGAGAAAGAAGAGACGAAGCAATCTTACACGCTATAGATGATCACGAAATAAGAGTTTTGCGACTGCAACATAGGGCGACAGACGATATGAGAAATGCGGTCGTAGCAGCACTGGAAAATAGTGAGTATGCTAAAAATCGAACATTAGTTAGGGACAGTGCTGCCTATTTACGCAAACAGCTTCCTGTTGAGCTATCGATGAATCACCCCAATGAGTCCGCTGGCCGTTATCGCTCTCTTAGCAGCGAGCTAAATCGTTTACAAGGACAGATTATGGGCAAGCTTTAATGTGCGCATTGCCTGTTCTGCGGCCTGGGAAATTAATTCCGGGGAGTTTTTAGGGATAGTGGACAACGTCATTTTCGAATAGGTCAAGGGAAAAATGGCGTTGATTCCCTCTTGATGCACCCCTGAGTAGCCAACTCCTAGCGCCCCAACAATTGCGATAACAGGAATGTTTCTTCCTTTCGCTCTTTTGGCCACGCCAAAGGGAGCTTTGTGAAAAAAAAACTGACTCTCCATTCTTCCTTCTCCTGTGATGACAAGGTCAGCTCCCTCTAGAGAGTGGTCGAAGTTGAGAATCTCCATAATTAGATCAAAGCCGGACTGAAGCGATGCATTGAGAAAAGCAAACATACCGGCAGCGGTCCCGCCTGCAGCACCTCCCCATTTGATGGGAGCGATGTCCTTATGAAGATCCCGTTTCACAATTGAGCTAAAATGACGTACTGCCTCTTCAAGTTGCTCCACCATTTGAGGATCAGCCCCTTTTTGCGGAGCGTAAATGTGAGACGCTCCTTCAGGGCCAACAAGTGAGTTACTGACATCGCAACCAACGATAAATTGCGCTTCTTGAACCCTTGGATCAAACTTCGAAAGATCAATGCTCGCTAAGTGTTTAAGCGCAGCTCCTCCCCGCTCGATCTGTTTTCCTTTATGATCCAGCAGTAAAGCCCCAAGCGCTTGCGCCATGCCCGCCCCGGCATCATTTGTAGCACTTCCGCCGACACCGATGAAAAAACGACGGTAGCCACGATCGAGCAAAGCTTTGATCATCTCTCCTAAACCGTAGGTGGAGGTGTTTAAAGGGTTTTGCTCCTCTTCGTTCAGTAGTGCCAGTCCGCACACTTTGGCCATTTCAATCACAGCGGTGCGCCCATCAGGAAGAATTCCCCAAGGCGCAGTGATAGTATCACCTAATGGTCCGATAGTCTCCACCTCACGATAGGAACCGTCTGTTGCTTGCATGATAACATCTAACGTCCCATCACCGCCGTCGGCAACAGGAGCAAGAATAATCTCAGCCCTCGGGAACACCCGCACGATCCCATTCTTAATGGCTTTGGCGACCTCAAATGCCGAGACGTTTCTTTTGAAAGCTTGCGGAGCTACGACAATTTTCATGCCACTAAACTTTTTTCCATCGTGTCCACATAGAGCTTGTAATCTTTCTCTTCAAAGAGGATCAGGTGAATTTCATCAATTTTTCCCTCTTCACCATCAAGAAACTCTTGAATTGCCGTGAGCGCAATTTTTACAGCGCGACTCATCGGAAATCCATAGATTCCTGTGCTGATGGCCGGAAAGGCAATGGTTCTAGCTCCATTCTCCACAGCTAAACGTAAACTATTGGTATAGGCGTTGTATAAGAGGCGATCTTCATCGTAGTCACCTCCGCGCCAGAGCGGCCCCACAGCGTGAATCACATACTGCGCCGATAACTTCCCGGCTGTCGTAATGACTGCCTCTCCGGTCAGGCACTTCCCCTGTTTTTCCCGTATCGCTTTACACTCTTC
>JAJFMB010000132.1 GCA_021772355.1 Chlamydiota bacterium
GTTATGTAAACAAGATGTAGCTAACATTATAGCAACAATCGATGCTATGAGTGTCAATGATCAATGTCTACTGGTCGAAATGATGCCTGAGGCTAATTATACTGCGAATAAGGAAATGTTAGATGGTATCATCTTGTCATCATATCAAGAAGATTCTGATGATTTTGAGGATATCTCAACTCCTAGAATCAAGGATATATTAGCATCTGAAAAAAGCGCTTCAACAGAAGCTGTAAGTGCTGTGAGCTCTCAATCAGAAGATGAACAACTACTTGAGGAGTTAAAGGTATTCAACAATTGTGGTCGTGATGAAAAAATATCTTATACAAATGGAAAATTAATTACTAAACCTTTTAAAGGTAAACAAGATGTTAATCAGGGTGTGATCAAACTTGAAAGGTTTTTCAAGAAAATCGAGGAACGTGTAAATGACCCCAGCAAGCCTCCTGTGAGTGATGAAATATTTGTACAAATCAATAGCGCCATGAGCAAGTTGCTGAATAGAAGTAAAGCTAAGCCCAAAGACAACACCGAAGTCAGACCTGAGTGGATGGACAACATTGTAGGCGGTTCAGACAATGCAGAGAATAAAAAGGTTTTCTTGGATTATCAAGATAGGATTCTTATCGGCAAGGCTCGTGAGCCAATGGAAGTTCGACTGGAAACAATTGATGAACTTGGTGAAGTATCCAAATCATTTATGCAGCTAGTTACAGGTAAGAGTGATGAGGAAACAAAAGCGTTAGCAAATAAAGACGCCCCAGACAGTGTAGTGAAATCATGGCTTACAGTTGAGGGAAATAAGGCCAAATTTATTAATGCTCCCCAGGAAATGCAAAAAGTTCACACCCAATTTGGGAAAGACTTAGCTACTATTATGAAGGCGGAACTGAAGGATGCTTCTCTCGAAGAAATTAGAAAGTATTCGGGACAGATTGCCTCTATGAACTCACAATTCACACCCCAAGCAGATGATGCAAGAGAGGCGCTCAAAAACTTTCATAAAAAAGCAATTAAAGGTATTTGCGACCAGAAAAAAATTGGCAAAGAAGGCGAGGAACTAGAAAAAATTGAAGAAGAAGAAGCAAGATTACTAGCTCTTGTTAAGGAGTTAAATGGGCTTTATGAAACCTCAGACATTACAAAGCAAAATGCGAACGAAAAAAAAGAAAGAAGAAGAGTAATCGTTGATGATTTGAAAAAATTTATCAATGACAACAAAACATATTTAAATAGAGCATTAGAGTCGTAGAGTATTATCCAATTTGCATTAAGCTTTATGGGCTTCTTTTCTATAGAGAGATTTGAACGGTATGATCCCAAGATTTTCATGTTTTAGACCACAGCATGATGAGCATATAGAGCTCACTGATGAAGGTGAGGGTTCGTCGCGTGCGGCGGAGCCGGTGGGTGTGACGGCGCGGATAGTTGCGTGCTGGTCTTGTCTGAGACGGCCTGAACCGGTGGTTTCATTGCCGGATGGTGATGTGGAAGCGTACTTAAGAAGCCTTGAAACAGAGATTCCCTTTGAAGAGGTCACATATAGGGATCTGAAAGGGGTAGAGCATACGCATTGGGTGCATCGCAAACGACTCCCTTTACCGCGTGAGATAAGGGGACAGGTATCTGATCACTTGAAGGAAATTCTGGATCATCAAGACTACCGGGTTGAATTGGATGCGGATAGGGTAAAGGAGAAACTTCACAGCAACGCAGAAAAGGCAAAAACGAATATTGATCGAGGAGATAATTCAAGGTATGCTCCCAGCTTTAGTTTTAGAAATTTTCCTAATGATGGCGATTTATGGGGTGGGGCTTTAGCTTTTACTTCTGACTATGGAAGTTTAAGAGTGGCCTATGAAACTGAAAAAAACATAGGTGTCGCTACGGCAAAAGGGCCAAGATCTATCATGGAAGATCGGCACCTCGCATCTTATGTTAGAATGGACCAAAATAGATTTCCCTTCTATGCCGTTTTTGATGGTCATGGGGGAGTAAAGTGTGCGCAGCATGTGAAGAGCTCTTTTATCAAAACCTTCGAGAAATGGCTCAATGAGCCGTCAATTGCCTTTCCAGATGAGACTTTGCGCCTCTATAACGCCTTTAATCTTGCATGTGCAGATGTTGACCGCATTTTTGGACATGAAAACGTAGGGTCTACCGCTGTGATGTGTCTGGTTGTTGGGGAGGAGCTATGGGTCGCTAATTTAGGTGATTCTAGAGCAATTCTTGTGACTCCCGATTCTATTGAGCAGCTAAGTGAAGACCAGCGAGCGGAAATGCCTCAACATAGAGAATTGATAGAAGGACGCGGTGGTAAGGTTTCTAGTAATAACAGGGTTGTACATGAACAGATTAATTGTTTTATTCAACCCGCGCGAGGATTTGGCGATCATCTATTACTAGGAGCGATGGCGCCGATTCCTGAAATTGCTAGATTTCCTCTTCCTGAGAAAGGACATTTAGTGCTGGCCTGCGATGGAGTCTTTGATGTTGCCTCTTCAAGACAAGTAGGACGGCATGTCCAGGAAGCTCTGCAGGACAAGAAGTCTTTGGATCGCATCGCAGGGGAAATTGCTGTCGCAGCTTTACAGGGTGGCTCAGCCGATAATATTTCAGTGCTCGTCATTCCTCTACCAATTAATTGATCAATTATGAGATAATCTACGTCTCATTTTTAAAATTAGTTGTCATTTTATGAGTTTTACATTACCGCCTATCAGACCAGGAGCAATTCCATCTCAAGAATCTACTATTAGTTCTGGGACTTGTATGTGGAAAGACCTAAATGGTCAAGCAATCACATGTCGGCCTGGAGAGAGTATTGAAGCGCGTGTAAGACGTGCAACCAGTGGCAACCCTTTTTCATGGGTATCCTACTGGGGAATGAATCAAATTCAATACACCCATTTTGTGTATAGTATTCAGACTCCTTTGCCAGATTTTTTCTCACAAAACATTGAATATTGCGCCCAACATGTGTTGAACTGCCAAGATTACCGCGTGGAACTAGATCCGATTTCTGTCGACAACACCCTTGTGGCTAACGCCGAAAAAGCCAAAAAACAAGTCGATGAGGGTAGGAATGGTTGGTATGACACAAAATATTTAGCACAGAACTTCCCTAATGAAGTGGAAAATGGGGGAGTGGCGCATGCTTTTTCTTTTGGTAAGAGTGTCGATGTCTCATATTCCTCTGAGGGTTCTATGGGCTTTGCCTCTACTCAAGGAAAAAGAGACAGCATGGAAGATGGCCATCTTGCTTCCATTGTGCATATGGATGGAAAACAGCTTCCTTTTCATGCTGTCTTTGATGGTCATACCGGTATTGCATGTGCTGAGCATGCAAGAGATAACTTTGTGTCTGTTTTCGAGAAATGGCTAAAAGAGCCTACAATCGCATTTCCCGACCAAACTCTTCGTATTTTTAATGCCTTTAATCTTGCTTGTACAGAGGTGGATCGATCTTTTTTACAAAAAGGGCCAGGAACGACAGCTGTGATGTGCCTGGTTGTAGAGGACGAACTTTGGGTCGCAAACCTAGGAGATTCCAGAGCAATCCTTGTGACTCCCGGTCATGTTGAGCAATTATGCTTGGACCAGCGAGCGCCAATGCAAGAGAATCGGGAATTGATTGAGGCACGCGGCGGCTTTGTAACTTGGGATGCAAGAGTTGCCCACGAAAAAAGCCTAATAAGTGTCGAACCTGCACGTTGCTTCGGCGATCATGATCTATCCGGTGCACTAGCTCCGATTCCCGAAATCGCAAGATTTACAGTCCCTTCTAACGGCCACTTAGTTCTTGCATGCGATGGGGTATTCGAGGCTGCTTCCTCGAGGCAAGTGGGAGAGCATGTCCAGCAGAGCCTAAATAAAGGCGTGCCTTTAGGACGTATCGCGGCAGAAATCGCTATTTCCGCCTATCAAGCCGGCTCAACTGATAATATCACCGTACTTGTTGTTCCTTTATCACACCCGTGATTGTGACCTTTATTATATCTTTATCAGTCCTTAACCTCTCTTTGCTATTATAGTAATCATAGAGAGGGAATTTCATGGTAACACCTGCAATCAATTGTTTTTCAGCTAATGGAGAATTTAGGGCAGATAACGGTCGCACCTACATGCTCAAAATTCATCTGGCCGATGGTACGTCTAGAAAGATAGATAAGGACTACGTAATCCAGCTGAAAAAGGAAGGAACGCTACAAACAGTTAAAAAGGCGCTAGAGCAATTGTGTGACGAATTGGGAAGTTTCCATCGTGCGGAGTGTTATTTTGATCACTACGCTATCCAAAACACTACTTCGAGCCCAAAAGAAACGCATACAAACGTTGCGCAGGCCTATCAGAAAGCGATGGGGGACCTGCATGGGGTACTTCGCGAATTTCAGCCAACTTCGAATCTTTTGGAGTCGGCTAAAACAAATTTCTATAATGATCCTGAGAAAGCACGAAAATCCTTTCTAGCAATACTTGAACGTAAGCCGACAAACGATCAGGAACAAGAAATTTTGCATGATGCAGAGTTTCGATACACATGGTTATTAATGGAGGAAGATCGCTTTGATGAGGCTTTAAAACGGATGAAGGATATTGCCGAAAGTGACAATCCATTTGCCTTTGAAGCTAATTACATGCTGGGCCGCAATTTCCTCTATGGCATCCATGATGAAGAGGATTATGATCAAGGTAATGCCTATTTCGAGAAATGCAGGGAGATTCTCCATCAGATTGACAATCGAAATGACTACCAGCAAGGGTTGCTTGAAACAATTGAAAAGGAGCTGACTGCGATTCAAATGTTCGGGAAACCGTTGCATGCCGTGATAAGCGGTCCTAACGATGAAGACCCAAGAGCGCCGGAAGCGCCAAAGCCTCCTGTTCAGCAAGAGAAACCTAAAAAATCTTGGCGTTCTCTTTTCGACCACCTTCCTTGGCGTAAAAAGAAGAAAGAGGTTCTAACCTCACAACCCGTAGTCAGAGATGTCCATGGTAGTATTACCAATTCTGTTTTATAAGATTTAATTAAGACATAATTACTTCAATATAAAAATTATTACACATGTGATATAATTACATCAACGGGGTAGTTAATATGGTAAATCCAACAGGCTCAAAATTAACGATTCAAGAGATGACCTCCGCGCAGCAAGGGGTTAGGCTGGAGAAAGGAATGCTCCACCTCCCGAATGGGGATACTTATAAACTGGAGTATTTCGATACGACAAAGAAAGATTGGGTAGCTGTTCAAGGAGATACTGTTGCCGCCGCGATTGCCGATCAAGTTAATCAGGCTATTCAAACCCTTCTCACAATTAGTGATCAAAAAAAGGGATCCTTCCAAAAAGCGGAATTTCATCATGACGGTACCGTTAACATATTCAATGACCCTAATGACATTAACAAAGTGACAAATACTGTCACATTGAGCACAAAATACAAATCAAATCCTAAGGTTTTACAAACCTATCAAAAATCGATAGATTTCTTAGTCCATGCCTTCCAAGGCCATGGTCTTGCACCCGCAGTTGCCCCAAGCAGTAAGCCGGTACCCCTCGTTGATAAAAGGGAAATGAATCAATTAGAAAACGATGCAAAAAATCCAACAGACATTGATGATATCAATCGCAGAATTGATAAGATGAAAAACGAGGCAAAAAATGAGCACGATCAAATTATCAAAATATTGGATGAGATCAAGCGGGAAAGGGCACAGGGGAAACAGGGAGATGCGCTAAAAGAAGTTGAAGATGAATACACGAAGTTAGTCGAACACTATAAAAATGAGTTGATCCGAGTCAATCAGCAACTCGAAAGTTTACGTCCACAATCTCCGGACGATCAGTCATAACATTATTTTCATAATATAC
>JAJFMB010000133.1 GCA_021772355.1 Chlamydiota bacterium
TACTTTTGAGCTCGAATCAGACTTTACCCTGAACACTCTTTTTCACGATTTGCAACGATTCAGTCGGACAGGCCTCTATTTTCTATCCCGCAGCATGCTGAAGGAAATTGAACAGCTAAAACATGCAGAAGGCACTTTTAATGTTAACTTGCTTTATCATCATCAACTCTCTTCATCTTCCTTTAAAGTAACAGGACGAGACGTTGTGATTGACGATCAGAGCTTCAATCATTGCTATCTTGAAGGAAATAAGACATTTACCACCTGGAAAATCGACCGGTTAGAGCTAGATGATTTTACTTTTATTGGTGACCTTACCCGGACGCCAGAAAGCTGGAAAGTTGATTTTTTACAAATCCGCGACAATAAATCTTTTGTCATAGATCTTGAAGGTGAGTATTTTGATGGTCAAAGTGGATTTGATGCACGAATCAATCGCCTTCAGACCAATCTTGCTCATCTCGCAGAATGGCCGCTCCTTAAAGAGTATATCGCGCCTTACGACCTTCAAGGGAACATTAACGCCCATGGCCAAATGCATGTGGAAATCCTGCCTCAATCACCTCGCTGGCATATTGATACACTTCTGACAGCATCCGCGCGCGCGGGAGCGATTAAAGAAATAAGATTTTGCGATACGGAAAACATTTCCTGCCACTACCGTTCTGATCGCGGAATCACATTAAGACGGATAACAAGTGGACTTCTCGATTCTGACGGTGATCCCCTTGCTCACTTTTCTATCGAAAAAATCGATCTTGATTTAGCAAATAAACAATTTGTTTTTGATGAAAGTGAATTTTGCATTCCGGCACCCCATTTGCCTCAGGTTGCTGAAACACTACACGACACATTTCCCGAAATCTTCACAGAAACCATTGCCTCAACTGTCAGCATCCTAAAAAAAGAGGGAGAGCTTGTCGGAACACTAAACGCTGAAATTTCTCCTACCCTGTATGAAGTGCAACTTCAATTAAGCAAAGGAAAATACCACTACTATTACCGCGATCATGAACTTGATCACTTTGTCTTAGATTACGATCCATACGAATTCAAACTCACAACCCAGTACACCTACCAACAGCACGCTTTCTGGCTAATTTGCCGCGCAAGTGCTCCAGCTCTAGATTTTGGGGAACTTATTTTTACCGACTCTCAGCCAGAACAGCACATGCTTCTTCCGGATGATCCTGCGCTTATTGCTCGTTGGGAAGTTGATCCTTACCATGGATTTATTCTCCAAAAAATTGAGGGAGAGCTTTCCGGAATTAGCGCAAGACTATACCGCGACCCTGACCGCTTGGGCTTTCATGATTTTTGGTATTTGGCCGGGGAGGTCAAAATTTATCCCCCAAAGGCAGCTCGACTACTTTCAACCTATGTCAACGAACAGGTCAATGCCTGGCAACTGGGGAAAGGGTGGTCTCTTAAAGGAAAATGGAAAATAGGAAAAGCTGAAGAAGTTTCAAGCTCGGAGAGTGAAGTGGAGCAAGTTCATTTTAAGGGACTCTTAGAGGGAAAGTGTTTTGAATTTAATGGCTATCACATGAATAGCTTGGTGTCAGAATTCCAATTTAGTCCTGATAAAATCCTCTTTCAGAATCTACGTCTCAGCGATAGAGCGGGTGTGATGCACTGTGAGCAAATCAGCTGTGACAAAAAAGAAGAGGGGCAATGGTGCTGTTCTATTCCCCTAATGGTAGCAAATGATTTCCGCCCTAGTTTTTTACAACCCCTTATTGATGAAGTACAAACGCAAAACAAACCTTTAGTTTTCAGGCAAATGGACCTTCAAAATTTTAAAGGCGATCCATGCGACCCCAACTCCTTTACGGGTAAAGGGCGCTTCTACTTTGAAAACTCCTCGAAGCGCAATTTACAAAACACCATTTTTGCCATTCCGGCAGAAATCATTAATAAAATCGGTCTCGACATGGCAGCTCTTACACCGGTAAGGGGAACGATCTATTATGAGATAAAAAACGGAAAAGTTTTCCTTACAAAATTTAAAGACGTTTATAGTGAGGGGCAAGCATCGAAATTTTATATTCCGCCTAATACCCCCTCTCTCTCCTATATCGATTTCTCAGGAAACCTCAATCTTCAAGTGCGCATGAAGCAATACAGTCTTCTATTCAAATTTGCAGAGCTTTTCACATTCTCTGTACAAGGGACACTTGATAAACCCGCCTACTCTTTACAGCAGCAGCCCCAAGCCATTACTAAAAATTAGAGACGCGTACCTCATTCATAGTTAGCATACTACATATTATTTACGACAAGAATTGCACGACTCAGTCGATTATGCTATATCTCAAACTATAAGAAACCCGCTTGCGACCGAACCTACAACGCATTTACAATGAAACTCTTACAAAGATACTTTAAGCAAGTTAATAAATATCAACAACTTATTGGTTTTGTTCACTAAACCTAATTGAAGGAGAATTTGATGAGTATTGCTCAAAAATTAAAAGAGTATTTAGATAAACAAAACATTGCTTATTCCCACAGCCAACATGAGACAGCTTATACTGCCCTTGAGATTGCAGGAGCTCAACATGTACCAGGTAAACAATTTGCAAAATCCATACTCGTAAAAGCAGATGGGAAGTCGGTACTCTGCGTCCTCTCAGCAAACCACATGATTGACTTTGATAAACTAAAAGCGGTTCTTAAGGCAAGAGAGGTAGAGCTCGCCGATGAAACTGAGATTGCATCTATCTTCCCCGAATATGAAATTGGAGCCATG
>JAJFMB010000134.1 GCA_021772355.1 Chlamydiota bacterium
ACTGTCTTTCCGCAATCAGCTATCATCGCACCAACTAAATTTTTGCGATGCTTTCTAAGACTTTGAGCGACTCCACTCATAAGTTTGATGCGCTCTTCAACAACCATTGAAGCCCAGGTGGACTCTTCCTCTTTTGCGACGGATAATGCTTGATCAACATGTTTTTCATCGCCTAAGGAGTACTGATATAACACTTTTTCTGGGATTGAAGGATCATGACCCGGTGCTTTTTCTTCGGTAAAGAGGTCTTCATCTCCAATAGCCAAGGGGATTTGGCTGAATGCTTTAGCTTTCCATTCCTGCATCAAAGATTCGGCCCATCTACGATTCGATTTCAATGTCCAATCCGTATCTGCCTCATTCACAAAAGGAGAGGAAGCATCGTGTAGTTGTGGTTCAAGAAGACGGTTTTGAGTGCGGCGTGGAAAGAGACTAACATTTTTTGCGTGGTGGCAAGAGTAAGAGAAGTGACTTGTTTGCTGGTACCACTCTTTTGTTCCGGGGATCAACTCAAAGGCGTAGCGTAAAAAGTTATCGGGGGCTGTATTTTCATCCAAGCGACGCACCAAATAGGCGATGGCATACTGAAACTCCTCACGCTTTGCAATGGGGCAGTAAAGTAGCATATCGCCTGACAAATTTTGGACAACTTTTCTGATATGGTCAGCCATCCCTTCGAGCATTTCGAATTCAGTAAATTCTTCAACATTCTTTTCCACGCGCAATAGCATGGCATACGCAATATCGAAAAGGTTGTGGCTAGCTATCCCAATGCGTACGGCGCGCGCATGCTCCGGCTTAAAGGCGTAATTGATCATCCGTTTGAAGTTAGCGTCGACATCAGCTTTTGTTGTATAGGGAGCTTGTGGCCAATGGTGTAAAGAGGCATCGACCTGCTCCATTGCCAAATTAGCTCCCTTTACTAAGCGAATTTTGATCGGAGCGCCTCCATTCATCACCCGTTGCATAGCCCAGATAGTAAGTTCTTGCTGGATCAAATACGAATCCGGGAGATAGCTTTGCAGCACAACACCTGCAGAATGATGATAAAATTCGGGATCATCCAAAACGCGTTTAAAAAGATCGACAGTTAGATGAAGGTCGCGATATTCTTCCATGTCAAGATTGACAAATTTAGGGATGCTTGTCCCGTCGAGGCGAATATATTCGTGTTCATTTGCTTTCCGTAGGAGTTCTTTGAGTCGCTCAGCAAGTGTGGATAGTGTATCTTCCCATGCCAACAGATTGAGTTGACTATAGATTGTAGAAATTTTGACTGAGATGTATTCGATTTCGGGATTTTCTAAATCGGAGATATAAATATCAAAGCGACGTTTGGCTTCTTCCTCTCCTAAGACCGCCTCACCTAAATGATTGAGATTGATACGCACGCCCTCTTCGCGACGCCCTTTGATGTGCTTGAGCAAGCTTCTCTTCTCTCCGGCAATAATCACGTGAGAGGACTTGCTTCTAAGCATGCTTCTCGCGAAAGGGACAGCGATCGCTGCACTTCTCTTACCGAGAAATCGAAAGGCTAGGAGTTGGGCTTGTTTATCATAGCTTGCGAAGCGGGGAACTCCGAATTTTTTTATTAAAAAAAGCATTTGATCTGCAACGCGTTGCGTATTCTGCGTGCGGAAGCACTGATCGGTCAAGCTGACAGTAAAGGCCTTACCTTTTGGGTCGTTCATCATCCCAGCCAATTCTTCTTGGATGCGACGTTCAGAATTGGTGAGGATTCGGCGCGCTTCATTAAGAAGATTTCCGGCAAGGTCGATCGCACCTTCGCGCCGCTCTTCAGTCGAAAGCTCTTTCTTTTTCACAGCCCCTAAGGCGTGTTTTGCTTTAACAATGTGCTGCGATTCATCCATGGCTTACAGTCATACCATAAAATGCCCTTTACAAAAAGGATTTCCTAGCTCTAAACTTTTACTCGATGATTAGATATTTTGCATGCATTCTTTTTCTCTTTTCCTTCTCTTTATTTGCCGCTCCTCCAAAAGTAAAAGTTGGTGTGGAGTGTCTCTTTTCCGAGGGGTATGTAAAGCAGTTGAAAAATAAACGGATAGGTTTGATTACTAACCACACTGCCGTTAATTACAAAATGCAATCCACAGCGAATCTTTTAAAAGAAAATGCAAGTAAACACAATTACACGCTAACGACACTCTTCGCGCCTGAGCATGGGATCGATGGGAGCTCTTATGCCGAAAAAGCGACGGGCAATCAGCTAAATGCCAATGGCATTCCCGTTATTAGCCTTTACGGAGAGAACGGCCCCAAAAGACTGACCAAAGAAATGTTGGGTTCAATAGATATTTTGATTTACGACATTCAAGATATCGGCTCTCGCTCCTATACTTACATTTCTACCCTCTTCTACGCCATGGAGGAGGCTGCCAAAAGAAATGTCCCTGTTATGGTTTTAGATCGACCCAATCCTATCAATGGGATTACCGTTGATGGGCCAATGTTGGAGCAGCAGTGGCGCTCTGTTGTGGGTTATATTAATGTTCCCTACTGTCATGGTATGACGATCGGTGAGCTCGCTGAATTTTTTAACTACGAATACAAAGTTGGATGTCGCTTGACCGTCGTTCCCATGAAGGGATGGCTAAGAACAATGAATTATAGCGACACAGGGCTGAAGTGGGTTCCCACAAGTCCTCATATGCCGGAGGCATCAACAGCGCTCTACTACCCGACAACAGGAATTCTAGGTGAGCTTCAGCTAGTAAATATCGGCGTGGGTTACACCTTACCTTTCAAACTCGTTGGGGCACCTTGGATTGATGCTGAAGATTTTGCTTACCATCTAAATAAACAAAAATTTCCCGGTGTCCACTTTCAGCCCTTTTACTACCGCCCCTTTTATGGGCGCTTTGCCCAGCAGGATTGTCAGGGAGTCCTTATCATAGTGAGCGATCCCCGCGTCTATAAACCCGTTTCAACGCAGTACCTCATCATAGGAATACTTAAAGGGATCTATCCCAATCAATTCAAAGATGCCCTACTCTCCTCAGAAGGGAGAAGAGATATGTTTTGCAAAGTAAACGGGACAGATGAAGCCTACAAGCTCATCACAGAAGGGAAGCACATCGTCTACAAACTCAAAGCCATTCACGAAAAAGAGCGGGAGGACTTTCTCAAAAAAAGAAAGAAGTACCTCAACCCCCATTATAGTCAAGGATAGTCATTGACCTTCCCAAGGAAATCGACACACGTGGGAAGCTTCTTTTGTTGGTCTGCATCGACAACCCTTTTCAGGGTTGCCTGCTTCGACCGCCTTGAATCTTCCGCACGTGAGCCAATTTCCTTTGGAAATTTCCATGACCACCCTTGACTTGGCCAATAATTACTGCTGATCTTTCCGGAGGAATCGACACACTTGGGAAGCTTCTTTTGTTGGGCCCTTAAATATTTTGTAAGACATTGAATGTTTGTAGTTTAGTCTAGTTTCAATACTATAATTTTTTGAGAGGATAACACTTTATCCCTCTGTTTTTTCTAAAAATAGCAGATTTATCCCTCTATTTTTTTTAATTGAGGTAGGTTGTGCGAGTTGAAGTTGGCACTTAAGGGCTTTTTCTGCTAAAAGATAGTGCTGAGTTCTTGACAGAAATCGGTATTGCGTCTACCATTTTATCTTCAATAATATGCTGAAAAAGGAGTTGTTATCATGTCTACAAAAGTTAAACCCTTAGGGAATCGCGTTCTTATCAAACGATCTAAAGCTCAAACTTCGAAAGGGGGAATTCTTCTACCTGACTCTGCGCAAGAAAAGCCAAAAGAAGGAACTGTTATAGCTGTTGGTCCCGGTAAGAGGAGTGAAAATGGTAACCTTGAGACCCTAAACGTTAAGATGGGCGATCGCGTTTTATTTAGTTCCTACGCTGGAACTGAAGTTAAAACAGAAAATGCTGACGAAGAATGCTTAATTCTTGCCGAAGACGATATCCTTGGGATTCTCAATTAATTAAAATAATAGGAGCAGATCAATATGTCTAAAATGTTACAATTTCACGAAGAAGCTCTAAAATCCCTTCTTAAAGGATTAAAACTCTTAGCACGCGCCGTCAAAGTGACACTAGGTCCAAAAGGGCGTAATGTTGTGATCAATAAAAGTTTTGGCACTCCCACATCAACAAAAGATGGCGTGACTGTGGCAAAAGAAGTCGCTCACAAAGATAAATTTGAAAATATGGGCGCCCAGCTTGTAAAAGAAGTTGCTTCAAAAACTTCCGATATCGCCGGTGATGGAACGACAACTGCTATTGTTTTAGCAGAAGCTATTTTCACACTTGGTGCAAAGAACGTCACTGCCGGTGCCAACCCCATGAACGTAAAGAAGGGGATGGACAAAGCAGTACAAGTTCTACTTAATGCTTTAAATACTTTAGCTAAACCAATCAATACAGCAGACGAAGTGAAGCAAATTGCAACGATTTCTGCTAACAATGACCCTGAGATCGGAAGCATCATTGCTGATGCTATGGAGAAAGTCGGTAAAGACGGTATCATCACAGTTTCAGAGGCTAAAGGTATTGAAACGACTTTAGATGTCGTGGAAGGGATGCAATTCGATAAGGGCTACCTCTCACCTTACTTCATCACGAATCCGGAAAATATGAGTGTTGAACTCGCGAACAGCCACGTGTTGATTACGGATAAAAAACTTTCTACTGCGAAAGACATCGTTCCTATTTTAGAAAAATTGATGGAGCAAGGACCTCAGCCTATTCTTATCATTGCCGAAGATATTGATGGAGAAGCGTTAGCAACACTCGTTGTAAACAAGTTAAAAGGTGGGCTTCCTGTATGTGCTGTAAAAGCGCCGGGCTTTGGTGATCGTCGTAAGGCAATGTTGCAAGACATCGCCATTTTGACAGGTGCTACTGTTGTGACTGAAGAGCTTGGTTATAAGCTTGATGAAGTGGGCTTAGAAGTGCTTGGTAGAGCAAAGACAATTAAGATCTCTAAAGAAGAAACGACAATCATCGATGGTTTAGGTGACGAAGCGCAAATTCAAGAACGCATTCTTCAAGTGAAATCAGAACTCGGTAATCCTAAAACCTCTAACTATGATAGAGAAAAACTGGAAGAGCGACTTGCTAAACTTGTTGGTGGTGTCGCGGTGGTCAATGTGGGCGCAGCCACAGAGACAGAGCTAAAAGAGAAAAAAGCACGTGTTGAAGATGCTTTACATGCGACACGCGCAGCGGTAGCTGAAGGGGTTGTTCCCGGTGGCGGCGTTGCACTTCTTCGTGCCATTAGAGAGCTTGATAAGCTTAAGCTTGAAGGCGATGAAGCGATTGGTGTAAAAATCATTCGTGAAGCAGCTTTTGCTCCTGCAACAGCCATTGCAAATAACTGTGGTAAGCAAGGAAACTTGATAGCGGAGAAAATTTTTGAAGCGGAAGGTTCTTTTGGTTATAACGGATTAACTGATGAATTCACCGACATGCTGAAAGCCGGAGTGATCGATCCGGTGCTCGTGACAAAGAGTGCTCTTGTGAATGCGGCCTCTATCTCCTCTCTACTTCTCACGACAGCTGCTATGATTACCGACAAGCCTGAACCTAAGTCCAAAGGCGCTGATATGGCTGGCATGGGCGGAATGGGTGGCATGGGTGGCATGGGCGGCATGGGTGGCATGGGCGGCATGGGTGGCATGGGTGGCCTAGGCGGTATGATGTAATCCATCGTTAATAGAAGAAGGGAGCTGCGGTTCCCTTCTTTGATAAGGAGAAATTATGCCAACATATGACTACCATTGCTGTGAATGTCAGCACCACTTAGAAAAACGTCAAAAAATTTCTGATGCACCTCTTAAAAGCTGTCCTGAGTGTGGAAAGGAGTCTCTTAAAAGAGGTCCTGGGGGTGGTGTCGGCCTGTTATTCAAAGGATCAGGTTTTTACATTACCGACTATAGTTCTAAAAAGGGATCTTCAGAAAAATCTAGCAGTACCAGTGAGATAGCACAGTCGTAATATTTTTTATCAATCAGAAGTTTAACCTATGCAAACACAAATAACTGCTAACAGGGAACATTACGATAGGTTATATCCTGCTGCTGACTCCGCTACTTTTCAAGCGCATGCATTTCCCCAAGATGGAAATCCTTACGACCAATCTGTCCACAAGACCACTCATGGCCCAGATTTAGCTAAAAAACGAGGGACCTTACGGTACCGCTCCAGCTACGGTTTTCCTCCTGATAGCCCTCTTCCTGTAAAAAGATATGATAGAGTTGTTAAAGAGGATGATTTTGGGGAAAGGATTCGACATGTTGAGCCTATCGCTTTTATGGATGCTCCGAAATTAGAAGATGATTTTTACCGTCACTCTGTTGATTGGCAAGGAGAGCAGGTTGCTGCTGCTCTAGGAACGGGCGTACATTTAAGGAATACCTCTACTCATAAAGTGCATACCGTTGTGAAAGATGCCGACCTTCCCCTTCCGATAACAGTTCAGTTGGTTGAAGCTGGTCGCCATGTTGCAATTGGAAGAGCAAATGGTGATGTGGATCTTTGGGACAATCATCAAAGCAGGCAGGTGAGAAGGATGCCTATTTCTGCTATGAGTACTGTTGTTCGTCAGCAAACGGGCAATCCACTCCTTTATGTAAGCGATCATAGTGGAGGGCTTTCAGCATTAGATCTTAGAGTGCAAGATGCAAAGGTTTGGGCGATTGCTGGGGCACATTCTAAACAAGTATGTGGGCTCTCGCTATCAACAGATGGTCAAACTGTAGTGACAGGAGCGGATGATGACACTGTCAAGGTTTGGGATGTGCGAACGAGAAAACCTAAAGTGATATTTGATAAACATAAGGCAGCAATAAAGGCGATTGCCTTTTGTCCTTGGAACCCTAAAGTCATTGCAACAGGTGGGGGAACTGATGATCACACCATTCGCATTTGGAATAGTGATACCGGTCAGATTATTTCCGAGCAAGACGCGGGCACACAGATCACTGGACTTCTTTGGAATAAGCATTATCAGCAATTGATTTCTACGCATGGTCATGGTGAAAATAAAATTAAGGTCTGGCAAGTTAGCTTGTTAGATGGCAAGCTTAGGTCTATTGGGAATATAGAAGGTGCTGCAAGCCAAGATGGAAGAATAAACGACGCCGTGATGAGTTCCAGTCATTGGGAGTTTCTCACCTCATGCGGCAACGATGAAGTGATTAAGATTTGGGACTTGTGGAGCCAGGAAGGTACTACAAGAGATAAAGTTGGATTAACACATCCCTGGTTAAAGAAAAGTAACATTCGATAAATATTTCAGTCAGTCAATCAGTCACTCAGTCACTAAAGTACTATAAAAACTACAAAATCTTTAGAGTAACACTATGAGAATTCTAGTAACGCTATGAAAACTCTAGTAACGCCTTTTGTAGAACGCACACATACTCTCAAAATTAAGAAACTTGGAAACTGCGACAAAAAACCCCAACGGAAA